>JAGXST010000054.1 GCA_018335555.1 Actinomycetota bacterium
GCCATCCAGGGCATCGGCGGCGGCGGGGTCATGGCGTTGGTCATGACCATCATCGGCGACATCCTCTCCCCCCGGGAACGCGGCCGCTACCAGGGCTACTTCGGCGCGGTGTTCGGGTTCGCCTCCATCACCGGCCCGCTCATCGGCGGGTTCTTCGTGGACCACCTCGACTGGCGCTGGGCCTTCTTCGTCAACATCCCCATCGGCATCGCCGCCTTGGTGATCACAAGCCGTGTCCTGCGACTGCCACACCACCCCGTCGCCCGCTCCATCGACTACCTCGGCGCCGCGCTGCTGATCGCGGGCGTGACCTCGCTGCTGCTCGTCGCAGCCCTGGGCGGCAACACCCTGCCGTGGCGCTCCCCCATGCTCGTCTGGCTGGCCGTCGGCGGGACGCTGTTGACCGGGCTGTTCCTCGTCCGGCAGGCGACCGCCGCCTCCCCCATCATCCCATTGCGGCTGTTCCGCTCCCGGACCTTCAGCGTGGTCTCCGCCGGAGGCTTCATCGTCGGCGCGACGATGTTCGGCGCAATCGTCTTCCTGCCCGTCTTCCTCCAGGTCGTCACCGGCGCCAGCGCGACCAACGCCGGCCTGCTGATGACCCCGCTGATGGGAGGCATGATCGCTGCCTCGGTCGTCTCCGGCCGGCTCATCACCCGCACCGGTCGGTACAAGATCTTCCCCCTGGCCGGAACCCTGCTGATGGCGGGCGCGCTCGGCCTGCTCGCCACCATGGACGAGACCACGACCGGACTCGAGGCCGGTCTGTTCATGGCCGCGCTCGGGACCGGCCTTGGCATGACGATGCAGAACCTCATTCTCGCGGCCCAGAACGACGTCGACGCCGAGGACCTCGGCGTCGCGACTGCCACCGTGAACTTCACCAGGGCACTCGGCGGATCGATCGGCACCGCCGTGTTCGGCGCCATCATGGCTGCCGGGCTCGCATCACGCCTCCAAGGCGCGCTGCCCGCCGGCATCGAGGTGGATCCCGCCTCGCTCCGAGGCAGCCCCGAGACCATCCTCGGACTCGAGCCCCAGATCCGCGAGGCCGTGGTCAGCTCGTTCTCCGGCGCGATCTCGGACGTGTTCCTGATCGCCATCCCCTTCGCGCTTCTCGCGTTCCTGCTCATGGTGCTGCTCCCCGAACACCCCCTGCGCGAGACGCGCCACGTCGGCGCGGCCCGCGACGACGTGCCCACCACGGGACTCGAACCCGCTGCCGACCCCATCGACACCGCAGAACCGACCGACGGTGCTCCGGACTCGGCGGATCGCCGCTGAGCCCGGGGTGAGAGACCTCTCAGCCTTCCTGTTCGGACAGGGGTCACCCACCGGCCTGTGCGTACGTTGTTGCCAACGCAACCACAAGGACTCCGATGCGCACCGCGAAGACCGTTCGACGACTGCCGATCCTGGCGGCCGGCCTGCTGCTGGGCGCGTGTTCCGACGATGGTGGGGCGGCCGCACCGGTCGACCTCGAGTCGCCCGAGACGGGCGCCACCGAGGACGAGGCATCTGTCGATGACGACGGCGACGAGACAGCGAGTGACGACGCCCGCGACGACGGCATCGACACGACGGGCCTGGTCGACATGACCACGGCCGTACCCGGCACGTGGCCGGTCGGTGACGCCGGAACGGTGACGTTCGCGATCGTCGACGACGCGCTGGTGCTCGAGGACGTGACCGCCGCCGACGGCTGGCAGGCGGACATCGACGAGCAGGACCCCGACGAGATCGAGGTCGACTTCCGGCGTGGCGACACGGAGTGGCAGATCGAGATCGAACTGAAGGACGGCGCGACGATCCTGGAGATCGAGATCGACCAGGACATCGAGCGAGCCGACTCCGGCAGCTACGACATCGGTGACGCCGGCACCTTCGCGTTCAGCGTGTCCGACGGTCGCCTGGTGCTCGATGACCTCAACGTCGCCGACGGGTGGACGGTCGCCGAGCGCGACGAGGAAGCGGACGAGATCGAGTTCACGCTGGTCAACGGGCCGCGCGAGTTCGACGTGCAGGTCGAGCTGGAAGACGACGGTTCGATCGAGATCAAGATCGACTACGAGGTGGTCGGCCCCGTCGCACGCTGACCGCACGGGCTGCCGGACAGCGTCGGTTCATGGACCTGTTCCTCTGGCCTGCGGGTCAGGGCTCCGCCACGCTGATCGGTGCGGTGACGAGACGCAGTGCCGCGTATCGGTACCTGGACGGATAGGCGACCCGGTGACCAACGACAGGCGCGCAGCCCTGCTGCGCTCGTGGTGGCCGACCGCCGCCACGGTGGGCGCGCTGGTGATCGGTGGGCTCCTCGGTACCACGGGCCGGCAGCCCGCGGCCGACGTCGTATGGGGCCTGTCGATCGTAGCCGTGACCGTGTCACTCCTCGTCGAGATCGTGGGGCAACTGCGGGCACGCCGGCCCGGCGTCGACGTCATCGCGGTGCTGGCCATGGTCGGGGCGGTCTTGCTCGGCGAGTACCTCGCCGGTGCGATCATCGCCTGGATGCTCATGACCGGACGGTCGCTGGAGGACCAGGCCGACAGGCGAGCACGACGTGAGTTGACGGCACTGGTCGCCGGCGCGCCCCGGACCGCGAGCCGACGGGACGGCGACACTCTCGAGGAGGTGACGGTCGCCGAGGTGGCCGTCGGTGACCTGCTCCTGGTCAAGCCCGGCACCACCGTGCCGGTGGACGGCGTGCTCGCCTCCGAGCGGGGGGTGCTCGACGAGTCGACGCTGACGGGCGAGTCGCGCCCGGTGGAGCGTGAACGCGGTGATCGGATGCCCGCCGGCGCGGTCAACGCCGGCGGTGCGGTCGAGATGCGGGCCACGGCCACGGAGGCGGACAGCACGTACCGGGGCCTGATTCGTCTCGTCGAGCGGGCGCAGGCGGATCGGGCGCCGTTCGTCCGGCTCGCCGACCGTGTCGCGCTGTGGTTCGTGCCCTTCACCCTCGTCGTCGCCGGTGTGGCCTGGGCACTGTCGGGCGACCCGGTGCGGGCGCTCGCGGTGCTCGTCGTGGCCACCCCGTGTCCGCTCATCCTCGCCACGCCGATCGCCATCACCTCCGGCATGTCGCGAATGGCACGGCGCGGGATGATCGTCAAGGGCGGTGGGGCGCTCGAGGCCCTGGCCCGCGCCGAGATCGTGTTGCTGGACAAGACCGGCACGGTCACCTCGGGACACCCGCGGGTGCTCGACGTGGAGACCTTCGAGGGCGCGGAGCCCGACGAGGTCGTGCGCCTGGCCGCATCCGTCGAGCAGGCGTCCGTGCACGTGTTCGCCCCGTCGATCGTGGCCCACGCCCGCGATCGCGGCCTCGCGACGAGCTTTCCGACGCAGGTGGCCGAGACGGCCGGGATGGGAATCGAGGGCTGGGTCGACGGACGCCGGGTCCGCGTCGGGCGTGCCGGTTGGGTCGCGGAGGGCGAGGTGCCCAACGCCGCGGACGCCGTCCGTCGCCGCACCGACGTCGAGGGATCGTCCGCCGTCTACGTCGCTGTCGACGGCCGGCCGTCCGGTGCGGTGCTGCTCGTGGACACCTTGCGGCCCGAGGCCGTGCGCACCGTCCGCGGGCTACGTCGCGGCGGGGTCCGCGAGGTGGTGCTGGTCACCGGCGACCGCAGCGAGGTGGCGGAACTCGTCGGCAGCGCGGTCGACGTCGACCGCGTGCTCGCGGAATGCCGACCCGAGGAGAAGGTCGACGCGGTCATCGAGACGAAGAGTCGCGGCGTCACCGTGATGGTGGGCGACGGCGTCAACGACGCCCCCGCGCTGGCACACGCCGATGTCGGCGTGGCCATGGGAGGGCAGGGGGCGACCGCGTCCTCCGAGGCCGCCGACGTCGTCATCCTCGTGGACCGTTTCGACCGCGTCGAGGAAGCGTTCGCCGTCGCCCGGCGCACCCGGCGGATCGCCTGGCAGAGCATCCAGGTCGGCATGGGGCTCGCGGTGGTCGCCATGGGGTTCGCAGCCGCCGGGCTGCTCGCGCCGGTTGCCGGGGCGCTCGTACAGGAGGCCATCGACGTGGTCGCGATCCTGCTCGCCCTCCGGGCCCTGCGAGGCGGCCGCACGGCGCGGGCGCGCCCGGAGCTCAGCGAGCTCAGCACGCAGCTCCGACACGAGCACCGTGAGCTGCAGACCGGCATCGACCAGCTTCGCGCGGTGGCGGACGGGCTCGACCGGATGTCGACCCCCCGGTTGCACACCGCCGTTTCCGAGGTGGACCGGTTCGTACGGGAGGAGCTGATCCCGCACGAACTCACCGAGGAGCACGACGTCTACCCGCTGCTGGCCAACGCGTCCGACGAGGATCCCACCGGGCCGCTGCGGCACACCCACCGGGAGATCGTCCGGCTCGGCCGGCTGCTCGGCGCCGCGGTCGACGCGCTCGACGGCGAACCCGGACCCGACGCACTCGCCGAACTACGCCGGCTGCTGTACGGCCTGCACGCCGTGATCACGCTCCACAACGGCCAGGAGGAGGAGGCCTACCACCTGCTCGACCGGGCCGCCGACCCCGTGCGCGCGTGAGTGGGTGGCCATCGACGCTGCGGACCAGGCCGGTTCCCGTTCCGGAAGACATGCCTGCTGAGAGGTGACCGCATGAGATCCGGCACACGCCGCTCGGACCAGCCTGGTCAGCCCCATGTCGTGGCGCTCGCGGCCGCAGCGGCGCGCGGCGAGGCGGTCGAGCATCTGCCGCTCCGGCTTCCCGACGGACGCACCGTCGGCCTGCGGCCCGTGCGGCCCGATGACGCCACCGCGTTGGGCGCGTGGCACCGCGGGTTGTCCGTCGAGACCCGGCGGCTGCGGTTTCACGACGACGGCCCCGACGAGCTGCAGCCGGAGCAGCTGCGAGGGATCACCCACGTGGACCAGCGAGAGCACGTCGCCTGGGTCGCGACGACGACCACCGAACCGGGGACGATCCTGGCACTTGCCACCTACGACCGGGTCGCGACGCCTGTGGGCGCCGCGGAGACCGCCATCGCGGTCGCGGACGAGTGGCACGGACTCGGCATCGGGACCGCGCTGTTCGACGTGTTGCTGATCGTCGCGAACCACCACGGCATCCGTGTCCTGCGCAACTTCGTCCTGCGGCACAACCGCGGTATGCACCGCATCCTCGACGAGCTCGGTGGTGAGTCCCAGCCGTTCAGCGGTGAGGTCGACCTGGTCGAACTCACCGTTCCCGACGACCCCGACGCGCTGCCGGTCACCCCCAGCACCGAGGTCCTGCGACGCCTCTGGCACGCCACGCTCGCCGCGACACGTCCGGCGCGGCCGGTGGTCGGCCGCGAGCGCGC
>JAGXST010000055.1 GCA_018335555.1 Actinomycetota bacterium
GGCCCGAGCCGGTAGCGCTGCAGGCGGGCGCGGTAGCTGCTGCCGAGGGCGTCACCGGCCAGCGACAGCAGGCCTGCCGGGAGCACGTCGGCGACGACGACGTTGGCGCGGATCCGGTCGCCGTCCGCCAACTCGACCCCGGCGGTGCGCCGACCCGATGTCACCACGCGGCTGACGCGGGCGCCGGTACGGAGCGTGCCGCCGAGATGGGCGAAGTAGCCCGCGAGCGCGTCGGCGAGACGTTGGGCGCCGCCCCGCGGCGACGGCCAGCCAACAGCGTGACCGAGCAACTGCAGGTAGACACCGGTGATCGCGCTGCCGGCCTCCTCGGCGGCGACGTCGCCGTGCAGGCACGAGCCGGCCAACCACGCCTGCGACTTCGGGCCGGCGAACAACTCCGGCGCGAACGAGTCCGCCGACGACAGCAGGACCCGGCCGAACTCCAGCGTTCCCTGTACGCCGTGCTTCGCGAGCAGCCCGGCCGGGCCGGCCACCGGCAACCAGCCGTGCAGCAGCGTGCGGCGAAGCTGAGGGAAGACCTTGAGCAGGGGGCCGGCGAACGCCTCCCAGTTGGCGCCGTCGCCACGGTGCGCGTCGTCGAGCGAGGCGGCGGTGCGTTCGAGCGACTCGTGCAAGGCGACCGCGTCGCCGTCGGGGAACGGGTGCGCCATCGCGACCGGGGGTTGGATCCACGCCAGCCCGTGGTCCTCGAGTGGCCAGCGCGCGAACACCGGCGACGCCCGCCCGGCCGGGTACACGCTCGAGAAGGTGTCGTGGTGAAAGCCGGGCAGGGTCAGCTCCTGGGTCCGCACGGCGCCGCCGACCGTGTCCGCCGCCTCGCACAGCAGCACGTCTCGACCGGCTTCCGCCAGCGTGATGGCGGCCGCGAGCCCGTTCGGGCCTGCGCCGATGACGACGGCGTCGTGGCGGTTCATCCGGGTGCTCCCTGTGGCCGTGCGCCGGCGTCGCTTGGGTCGGCGTGACCGCATGCCGCGGTCGTTCGCACGCTAGGGGCACGGCGGCAGCTCCCGGACGTCGCGCCCGGTCACGCGGCCGGTGCCGCACGGCGGCATGAGCGAGGGCCGGTGGCGGGGCAGCCACCGGCCCTCGAGACGAGGACCGGGACGTGCTGGCGCGGTGCCGGGACAAGCCCGCGCCGCGGGTCCTCGAGGGGAGCCGTCCGCGCATGCGCGGGCGGTCGGGGAGTTGGTTCGTCGTCGGCCGTGCCGGCTCCTGCCTCGCTGACGAAATTCTTCCTACAGTGTCGGCCGCGTGCCCCGACGCGGTCCTACCTCCCGCCAGGAACCATCTCCAAGAAGGCACCCCGTTGACCGTCTCACCCTTCGGAGCCGGCCCCGAAGGCCGCGACTGCCGTCGCTTCGGACTCCGCGACGGCCACGTCGAGGTCGATCTGACCGACTACGGAGCGACGCTGGTGGCGGTGCGCGCGCCGGACCGCGACGGTCGCATGGCCGACGTGTTGCTCGGCCACGACGACCTGGCGGGCTACCTCGACCCCGCGAACCCCCACCTCGGCGCCACGATCGGGCGGGTCGCGAACCGCATCGGCGGGGCACGCTTCTCGTTGGACGAGCACACGTTCACCCTGGCGGCCAACCATGGCCCGCACCACCTGCACGGCGGCGAAGCGGGTGCACTCGACAACGTGGTCTGGGACGTCGTCTCGGCCGCCGACGATCACGTCGAGTTCGCGGTGGTCTCGCCCGACGGGGACGAGGGCTACCCGGGGCGGCTCGAGGTCGGCGTGCGGTTCGAGTTGGCGGATGGTCGTCTCTCGCTCGACTTCCGCGCCCGGACCGATGCCCCGACGCCCGTGAACCTGACCAGTCACGGTTACTTCAACCTCGCCGGCGAACCGGCCGGCCGCATCGACGACCACGAACTGCAGGTCCACGCGGCGGCCTACACGCCCGTCGACGGCGAGCTGATCCCCACCGGCGAGGTCGCCGAGGTGGCCGGTACACCACTGGACCTGCGGGCACCGACACGGGTGGCCGATGCGCTGGCCGCCCAGGCCGACGACCCGGTCGGCGGCTTCGACCACAACTACGTCGTGGACGGCGCCCCGGGACGGCTACGTCCCGCGGCGAGGGTCGTGCACCCCCCGAGCGGTCGTAGCCTGGAGTTGCTCACGGACCAGCCCGGGGTCCAGGTCTACACGGGCAACATGCTCGACGGTTCCGTCGTCGGGCGTGGCGGCGTCGCCTACGCCCGGCACACGGCGTTCTGCCTCGAGCCGCAGGGGTTTCCCGACGCGGTGAACCAGCCCACGTTCCCCTCGATCGTGCTGCGGCCCGGCGAGGAGTACCGCCATCGCTCGGTCTACGTGTTCGGTCTCGCGTGACGTTGACCGGCGCGGGCTAGAACCGGCTGATGCGGGGACAGGTCACGCCGACGTCGCGACGCACCACCGGTTCGACCGGCGGCGTCGGGAAGTCGAGGTCGGCGTGTCCGCCCTGCTTGAGCCCGAACACCTGGGTCGCCCACAGCCGTCCGTCCGCGCGGCACACGATCCCGACCCCCATGGCGTCGAACTCGGGCCGCAGGATGTTCTCCCGGTGCCCGTCCGACTCCATCCAGCCGACGTGGAGTTCGGTCGTGTCGTACTGGCCCATGGCGATGTTCTCGCCGAACGCAGCGAAGCCGGGATGGGCGAGATAGCCGTCGGGGGAGTGCTCGTAGACGTGGACGATCATCGCCTGCGACCAGCGACCGGCGAGGTCGGCCAGCCCCGGGTGCCACACGAGCGGCTCGAGCCCGCGGGCCGTGCGTTCGTCGTTGACCCGGGCGAACACGTCCAGCGCGAGGTCGGTGTTGGCCGACGCGGCCGTCCAGCCGAGATCCTGCGACTGGCGGGCCAGCGTCACCGGGTCGGGGATCGCCGTCGACGGCAACTCCACGCCCGCCGCCCACAGGCCGCCGGCGACGACGGCCAACGGCAGCAGCCGTCGCACGGTCGCCGGAAGGGCGAAACCGTGGCGACGGCGCCCGGTCGGCGACGTCGGTCGCTCTGCCGACGAGGGACCGGGCGGCCGGAGCCGGTCGACCGTGATGGCCCACTCGTCGTTGTCCTGCACCGCCCCACCTCCGCCGCTCCCCGGTGTGTATCGGCACCGGTCTGCCTCACCTTGACTAGGAAGTTGGGGTGTCACCCGAATGGGGGCCTAGGGTGCGGCGCCGACGACGAGAGGTGGCAGTCGTGCGCACGCGGGTCGCGGTACTGGTGGCGACCGACCGGCAGCGTCCCTACGCGGACACCCGGCCGGTCGAGATCGTCGAACTCGAGCTGGCACCGCCTGGCCCCGGCGAGCTGCTGATCCGCGTCGAGGCCGCAGGCCTGTGTCACTCGGACCTGTCGGTGGTCGACGGCAACCGACCGCGTCCGACGCCGATGGCGTTGGGCCACGAGGCGGCCGGCGAGGTCGTCGAGGTGGGCGCGGGTGTCACCGACGTCGCGGTCGGTGACCACGTCGTGCTGGTGTTCGTCCCCCGCTGCGGTACCTGCGCCGAGTGCGCTGCCGGGCGACCGGCGCTGTGCGAGCCGGCCGCCGCTGCAAACACCGCGGGCGAACTGCTGCGGGGCGGGCGTCGCTGGGGATCGCTCGACGGCGTGCCGGTCAACCACCACCTCGGCGTGTCCGCCTTCGCCGAACACGTCGTGGTCGATCGCGGGTCCGTGGTCGTGGTGGCCGACGACGTGCCGTACCCGATCGCCGCGCTGTTCGGCTGTGCCCTGCTGACCGGCGCCGGCGCCGTGCTCAACTCCGCCGTGGTGCGGCCGGGGGAGTCGGTGGCCGTCTTCGGCCTCGGCGGCGTCGGCCTGGCCGCGGTGATGGGCGCCGTGGTCGCGGGGGCCAACCCGATCGTCGCGATCGACCCGGTCGGGGCCAAGCAGGACCTCGCCCGTGAGCTCGGTGCGACCCACGCCATCGGGACCGACGACGTCCAGCAGTCGGTCCGCGAGCTGGTGCCCGGCGGGGTCCGCCACGCGTTCGAAGCGGTCGGGTCGGCCGCCGTGCTCGCCGACGCCTGGGCGGTCACCCGGCGGGGCGGGACGACGGTGTCGGTCGGGTTGCCGCATCCGAGCCAGGAGCTGACCATCCCGGTCGCGCAACTGGTCGGCGAGGCCCGCACGCTGATGGGCAGCTACCTGGGCGGGGCCGTGCCGCAGCGCGACATCCCGGCCATGATCGGGCTGTGGCGGGCCGGCCGCCTGCCGGTCG
>JAGXST010000056.1 GCA_018335555.1 Actinomycetota bacterium
TCGAGCACGTCCTCGAACGTCAGCGGCTCGAAGTAGAGGCGGTCCGCGGTGTCGTAGTCGGTCGAGACCGTCTCGGGGTTGCAGTTGACCATGATGGTCTCGTACCCCGCGTCCCTGAGGGCGAAGACGGCGTGGACGCAGCAGTAGTCGAACTCGACGCCCTGGCCGATCCGGTTCGGACCCGAACCGAGCACGATCACCTTGTCGCGGTCGGAGTCGGTGACCTCGTCCTCGTCCTCGTAGGTGGAGTAGTGGTAGGGCGTGTACGCCTCGAACTCGGCCGCACAGGTGTCGACCGTCTTGAAGACCGGCCGGATCCCGAGCGTGTGGCGACGGGCGCGGACGTGGTCCTCGCTGGTGTTGAGCAGCCGGGCGAGATGCGCGTCGGAGAAGCCGTCGGCCTTCGCCTCGCGCAGCAGGTCGTCGGGCAACGCGGCGAGATGCTCGTAGGCGCGCAGTTCACGGCGCCGCTCGACCAGCTGCAGCAACTGGTCGGTGAACCACGGGTCGAAGCCGGTCAGTTCGCTGACCCGCTCGACCGACCAGCCGCGGGTCAGGGCCTCGTCGACCGCGTCCATGCGTGCCGCCGTCGGTCGGCGCAACCGTTCCTCGAGTGCCTCGTCGTCGATGTCGAGCGACGGGCCGGCACCGAAGCCGACCTGGCCGTCCTCGAGGCTGCGCATGGCCTTGTTGAGCGCCTCCTTGAAGGTGCGGCCCATGGCCATGACCTCGCCGACCGACTTCATCTTCGTGGTCAGCGTGTCGTCGGTACCGCCGAACTTCTCGAACGCGAACCGGGGCACCTTGACGACCACGTAGTCGATGGTCGGTTCGAACGCGGCCTTGGTCTTGCGGGTGATGTCGTTGGCGATCTCGTCGAGCGAGTAGCCGATGGTGAGCTTCGCGGCGATCTTCGCGATCGGAAACCCCGTCGCCTTGGACGCGAGCGCGGACGAACGTGACACCCGGGGGTTCATCTCGATCACGAGTTGTCGACCGGTGGCCGGGTCGACCGCGAACTGCACGTTGGAACCGCCGGTCTCGACCCCGATACGGCGCAGGACCGCGAACGCGGCGTCGCGCATCTGCTGGTACTCGGGGTCGGACAGGGTCATGGCCGGCGCGATCGTGATCGAGTCGCCGGTGTGCACGCCCATGGCGTCGAGGTTCTCGATGGAACACACGATGACGCAGTTGTCGTTGCGGTCGCGCATGACCTCGAGTTCGTACTCCTTCCAGCCGAGCACGGACTCCTCGACGAGCACCTCGTGCACCGGCGAGTCGGCCAGCCCCTGACGGATCATGCGACGCAGTTCGTCCTCGTCGTAGGCGATGCCGCCGCCCTTGCCACCCAACGTGAACGAGGGGCGCAGCACGACCGGGTAGCCGTACTCGGCAGCGGCCTCGAACGCCTGCGACTCCTCCTTGACGTAGCTGGAGCGGGGCGACTCGAGCCCGATCTCCGACATCGCCTCCTTGAATTTCAGGCGGTCCTCGGCGGTCTGGATCGCCTCGAGATCGGCGCCGAGCACCTCGACCCCGTACTCGTCGAGCACGCCGGACTCGTACAACTCGACCGCGAGGTTCAGCGCGGTCTGGCCGCCGAGCGTCGGTAGCAGCGCGTCCGGCCGTTCCTTCTCGATGACCGCCCGGACCGTGGCGACCGTCAGCGGCTCGATGTAGGTCGCGTCGGCCATGGCCGGATCGGTCATGATCGTGGCCGGGTTGGAGTTGATCAGGACGACCCGCAGCCCCTCCTCGCGCAGGACCTTGCAGGCCTGCGTGCCCGAGTAGTCGAACTCGCTGGCCTGCCCGATGACGATCGGACCCGAGCCGAGCACCAGGACGCTGGCGATGTCGTCACGCCGTGGCACCACGGACCTCCTGGATCAGGTTGGTGAACCGCGCGAACAGGTAGCGCGCATCGGTCGGGCCCGGGGCGGCCTCGGGGTGGTACTGGACGCTGAAGGCGGCGATGTCCAACGCGGTCAGGCCCTCGACCACGTCGTCGTTGAGGTTGACGTGGCTGACCTCCACGCGGCCGTGGTCGCGGGTGGCGAAGACGTACTCGTCGATCTGTTCGCCCAGCGTCGAGCCGCGCACGGCGAACCCGTGGTTGTGGCTGGTGATCTCCACCGCGCCGTCGGCACGCCGTAGGACCGGTTGGTTGACACCGTGATGGCCGAAATCGAGCTTGTAGGTCGTGGCGCCCAGCGCATGGCCGAGCAGTTGCGAGCCGAGGCAGATCCCGAACGTCGGGACCTCGCCGAGCAGTTCGGCCGTGGTCGCGATCCCCTGCGTCACCGTTGCCGGGTCGCCCGGCCCGTTGGACAGGAACAGTCCGTCGGGTTCGCGTTCGCGGACCTGGTCCGGGGTCGCGGAGGCAGGCAGCACGTGGACCTCCGCGCCCTGCTCGCACAGGTAGCGGCCGATCGAGCGCTTCATGCCGAAGTCGAGCGCGACCACCCGGAAGCGCCGCTCCCCCACCGCCGGCAGGACATGGGGCTCGGCCGTGGTGACCTCGCTGGCCAGTTCGGCACCCTCCATGCCCGGGCTGTCGAGCACCCGGGCGTGCAGGACGTCGGCGTCGAGGATCTCGGTGGACAGACCGGCGCGCATCGCGCCCTTGTCGCGCAGCAGCCGGGTCAGACGGCGGGTGTCGATGCCTTCGATGCCGACGACCCCGGCCTCGACCAGCGAGTCGCGCAGGTCACGCTGCGAGCGCCAGTTCGACGGGCGGCGTGCCGCCTCGCGGACCACGAACCCGGCGACCTGGATGCGGTCGGACTCCATGTCGGCGTCATTGAGGCCGTAGTTGCCCACGTGAGGCGCGGTCATCGTGACGATCTGGCGCCGGTAGGACGGGTCGGTGAGGACCTCCTGGTAACCGGCCATGCCGGTGTTGAACACCGCCTCGCCGAACACGGTGCCGGCAGCGCCGATCGAGCGGCCGCGGAACGCGGTGCCGTCCTCGAGCACCAGCAGGGCCGGCGTGCTGGAACGCGGCGCGAAGGGGGCACGGGCGGCGCCGGGACCGGTCATGCCTGCACCTTTCCGTCGCGCAGGGTGAAGCGACCTCGCAGCAGCGTGTGGACCGGGCGACCGACGAGGTCGGCACCGTGGAACGGGGTGTTGCGCGCCTTGGAGTGCAGGCCGCGGCCGTCGACGGTCCAGCGGACCTCGGGGTCGAGCACGGTCAGGTGCGCCTCGCGACCCGCCGCGATCGCGCCGCCGTGACCGGCGACGTCACGCACGCCGGCCGGCCCGGACGTCAGTCGGGCGATGGCGGTCAGCGGGTCGAGCAGGCCCGCCAGCACCAGGTCGGTGTTCACGACGGCGAAGGCGGTCTCGAGTCCGAGCATGCCGCAGGGGGCGTGCTCCCACTCCTGGTCCTTGTGCTCGGGTGCGTGCGGGGCGTGGTCGGTCGCGACGCAGTCGATGGTCCCGTCGGCCAACGCCGTCCGCAGTGCCTGGACGTCGGTGTCGGTGCGCAGCGGCGGGTTCACCTTCAGCACGGGGTCGTAGCCGTCGATGAGGTGGTCGCGCAGGCTGAGGTGGTGGGGTGTGACCTCGGCGGTGACGTGGACGCCACGGGCCTTGGCGGCACGGATCAGTTCGACCGCGCCGGCGGTGGTGACGTGCGGGACGTGCAATCGTGCGCCCAGACCCTCGGCGAGGATCAGGTCGCGGGCGATCATGATCTCCTCGGCCTCGTGCGGCCAGCCCGGCAGCCCGAGCACCGACGACACCTGGCCCTCGTTCATCTGGGCCTCGGCGGTCAGGTCCGGGTCCTCGGAGTGGTTGCAGATCACCGCGTCGAACGCCCCCGCGTACTGCAGGGCGCGCCGCATCACCAGGCTGTCGGCGACCGGTTTGCCGTCGTCGGAGAAGAAGTCGACCTTCGCGGCGGAGTGGCGCAGTTCGCCGAACTCGGCCAACTCCTCGCCGCGCAGGCCCTTGGTGATCGCGC
Organism: Actinomycetota bacterium; assembly: GCA_018335555.1. Classification (GTDB taxonomy): domain Bacteria; phylum Actinomycetota; class Nitriliruptoria; order Nitriliruptorales; family Nitriliruptoraceae; genus Egicoccus. The sequence goes on from JAGXST010000056.1 coordinate 3,971, forward strand.
CGACCGGGAACAGGTCGACCAGGCCGATCTCGGTGCCGCGCCGCCACACCGACTCGGCCACGGCGGCCGCGTCGCAGACGGGGTCGGTGTTCGCCATCGGGCACAGCGCCGTGTAGCCGCCGGCAGCACCTGCGGCCGAGCCGGACGCGATGTCCTCGGCGTCCTCGAAACCCGGCTCGCGCAGGTGGGTGTGCAGGTCGACGAACCCCGGCGTGACCCACAGCCCGTCGCAGTCGAGGATCTCGGCGTCGTTCGAGGTCAGCCCGGCGCCGACCTCGACGACGATGCCGTCAGCGACCAGGACGTCGAGCACCTCGTCGGTGCCGGAAGCGGGGTCGAGCACCCGGCCACCACGCAACAGCAGCGCGGGCCGGTGGTCCCCCGAACGGAAGGCGGCGTCGGTCATGGGGTCACCTCGGCGCCCTCGGTGTCTCCGGACAGCAGCAGGTACAGGCAGGCCATGCGGATCGCGATGCCGTTGGTGACCTGTTCGATGATCACGGACCGGTCGGAGTCGGCCACGTCGGCGGTGATCTCGACGCCGCGGTTCATCGGCCCCGGGTGCATGACGATCGCGTGGTCGGGCAGCCGGGCCAGGCGGTCGACGTCGAGACCCCAGAAGCGGGCGTACTCGCGCGAGCTCGGGAAGAAGGCGCGGTGCATGCGTTCGCGCTGGACCCGCAGCAGGTAGACGACGTCGGCGTCGGGCAGGACCGCGTCGAGGTCACCTGACACCTCGGCGCCCCAGGACTCGGGCGCGGGCGGCAGCAGGGTCGGTGGCGCGACCAGCGTGACGCGGGCGCCGAGCAGGCGCAGCGCCTGCACCTCGCTGCGCGCGACGCGCGAGTGCAGGACATCCCCGCAGACCACGACGTGGCGGCCGGCGAGGTCGCCGAGGTGGCGTCGCATGGTGAACACGTCGAGCAGCGCCTGGGTCGGGTGCTGGTGCCAGCCGTCCCCGGCGTTGAGGATCGGCACCTCGAGGTAGCGCGAGACCTGCAGCGGCGCACCCGAGGAACCCGAGCGCACGACGACGCAGTCCACACCCATCGCATCGAGGGTGAGCGCCGTGTCCTTGAACGACTCGCCCTTGGAGACCGAACTGCCCTTGCCGCTGAAGTTGATCACCTCGGCCGACATGCGCTTGGCGGCGAGGTCGAAGCTGATCCGGGTGCGGGTCGAGTCCTCCAGGAACAGGTTGCACACGACCTTGCCGCGCAACGTCGGTACGGAGTTGCGGCGCCGGTCGGCGATCGGGAGCAGTTGTTCGGCGGTGTCGAGGATGCCGACCACCTGCTCGGCGTCGAGGTCCTCGATCGAGATCAGGTTCGACAGCGGCTTCATTCGGCAACCACCTCGTCGCGTCCGTCGACCTCCTCGAGGTGCACGCGGATGCGGTCGTCAACGCTGGTCGGCAGGTTCTTGCCGACGTGGTCGGCGCGGATCGGCAGTTCGCGGTGGCCGCGGTCGACCAGCGCCACCAGGCGGATGCGCGCCGGCCGGCCGAGTTCGAGCACGGCCTCCATCGCGGCGCGGATCGTGCGGCCGGTGTAGAGCACGTCGTCGACCAGCACGACCGTGCGGCCGTCGACCGACACCGGTACGCGGGTCTCGCCGAGCGGCAGCGGGCCGCGGCGGGTCAGGTCGTCGCGGTACAGCGTGACATCGATCGCCCCGGCCGGGACCTCTGTGCCCTCGATCTCCTCGATCAGGGCAGCGAGCCGGCGGGCGAGCGGGACGCCGCGCGTCTGGATGCCGACGAGGACAAGGTCGTCGGCGCCGTGGTTGGCCTCGAGCAGTTCGTGGGCGAGGCGCTTGAGCGCCCGCGACACCTCGTCGGCGTTGAGCAGTTGCGTCACGCCGGCACCGGAAGGCCGGGACGCGCGCCGTCGTGGGCGCAGGAGGGCACAGCGTGCACCTTGGCTCCTTCCCGGCCTCACAGGACCGGTCGTTAAAGGAAGCGCGTGCCGCTCGGGTTGCCCGCGAGCGGCCGCGGGGTTCTGCCGACCGACGCTACCACCCGCGACCGCGACGTCCGAACCACGCCCCCCGTGGCGCGCTCGAGCCATGCCCACTGCACGTCACCACGTCTTGGCGTCAACCGTGTGATGCCACATCGAGGATGTGACGCCACATCGAGGTCGACCTCGATCTGCGGTCACGACCACGCCCTCACGTCACTCGCCCGAGACGACCACGGCAGAACCGCCTGCCATGCCGGGTTGAGACCGGTGTCGTCGACGATGCCGACGGGGTCTGACCGGGCTTCGCTCGGGCTCCCTGCCGTTGGCCCTACTCGCTTGCCGCGTCGGGCGAACCGAGGGGATCGATCGGGTCGCCGGCCAACTCACCGGCGGCCAGGCGGCGGACGGACTCGAGCACGCCGTTGACGTAGCGACCCGAGTCGTCGGTCGAGAGCGACTTGGCCAGGTCGACCGCCTCGTTGATGACGACGGCGGGGCTGGTGTCGTCGTGGAGCAGTTCGTAGGTCGCCAGGCGTAGCACCGTGCGGTCGACGACCGGCATGCGGTGGATGGCCCAGCGGCGGGCGAATCGCTCGATGGTCTGGTCGATCTCGTCACGGTTGGCGCTGACACCCTCGACGAGCCTGCGGGTGAACCCGTCGATCGGTGCCACATCGCGCGCCGAGGTCTCGAGCGTCGTGCCGGACTCGGCGTCGAGCCGGGCCTGCGCCCTGACGTCCGCCACGGCGTCGGTCTCGTCGTGCAGGCCGTCGAGGTCGTCGAGCATCGCGCGGGCGGACGGGTCGTTGGCGACCTCGTCCAGGGTGGCGACCGCGTCGTCACCGCGCAGGTCGGCCTGGAACAGGATCTTGAGTGCCCGCTCGCGGGAGCGGCGGGGGTCGCGCGTGTCGGTGCGGCGCTTC
>JAGXST010000057.1 GCA_018335555.1 Actinomycetota bacterium
GGGGGCGCGTTCGTCACGGCTCCTCGAGCCGATCGGCTCGGCGAGAACCTCGGCCGGATGTTGCAGTTGTCGGCCGTGGCGCCGTGGGAGCTCGAGGAGACCCGATCGCGCCTCGAGTTGACGATCCTCGACCTCGCGGTCGATCGGGCGACCGACGAGGACCTCGCAGACCTGCACGAGATCTGCGACCGGACCCAGGCGGCGACCGACGCCGGCGTCTACCACCCGCGTCTCTCGGCCGAGTTCCATGTCCGACTCGCGGGAGCGACCCACAACCTCGCGATGGCGCTGCTCTTCGACTCCCTGCACGGTGCGATCCTGCTGAACCTGCTCCGGGCGCGTGCCATCGATCCCAAGCACGGACCGCGGGGGCTGCACGAGCACCGCGCCATCATCGCTGCGATCGAGCGGCGTGACCGTGACGCGGCGAGCGCCGTGATGGCCGAGCACCTCCGACGGACCGCCGATCGGATCCGGGCCCGACCACGCCGCGAGGTCCGGGTCCCGGGGAAGTAGCCACGCCATCGCAACGGCGTTATGGTCCTACCAAACGCCGTGAAGAGGCTCATGCGTCCGCAATCAGGCCCCGAGGCCCAGGACCGGGTCGGTTACCTGGACGTCCTTCGGACCCGATGGTCGCTGGTGTCGGCCGCCACGTTGCTCTACTGGACGGGCGCCCATGCGCTGCGTCCATTGCTGCCGCTGCGCCTCGATGCGCTGGGAGCGAACGAGGCCGTCATCGGGTTGGTCCTGGCGCTGTTCCCCCTGAGCGCGCTCGGTCTGGCGATCCCGGGCGGTCGGCTGGTCGACCGCGTCGGCGTCCGCCGCGTCCTGCTCGGCGGTTTCGGTGGCATCGCCCTGCTCGGATTCGGGTTCGCCAGGTCGGCGTCCATACCGGCGCTGGCGCTGCTGACCGCCGGTATCGGACTCGCCGAACTCGCGACCTGGATCTCGCTGCAGTCGATGGCCAGCGCCGGGGGGACCGGCCGCTTCCTGACCAAGCAGTTGGCGGTCTTCTCCCTTGCCTGGGGCGTGGGCCTCGCGATCGGTCCGGTCATCGGCGCTGCTCTCTACGACCGCCTCGGGTTCGGTGCGGTCGGGGTGTTCTACCTGGTGTGTGGTGCTGTCTCGGCCGTGTTGATCGCCGTCGGTCCGCGCGTGGCGGTCGTCGCCAGGGCCGCACCCGGCTCGATACGCAGCGGTGTCAGCACGATGTGGGGGTCGGGGCCGGTCCGGGCCACGCTGCTGTCGAGTTTCGTGGCGCTCTTCGTCGGTGGCGTGAAGGGGTCGTTCCTGCCCCTCTACCTCGAGCGCGCGGGACTGTCGATTCCACGGATCGGGGTGCTCCTGTCGGTCATGGGGGTCGCCTCCCTGGCGGTGCGGGTGCCATTGCCGTGGCTGTTGCGACGGGCCGGTGCCCGCAGCGTGCTGCTCGCGAGCATGTGGCTCGCTGTGCTGCCGATGACCCTGGTGCCCTTCGTCGACGGGTTCGTCCTCTGGATGGCGCTCACGACCCTGTGCAGCATCGGGCTCGGGGTCAACCCACCGGTGACGGTCGAACTCATGGCCCGCTACACCGATCCGACCGAGCGCGGCCTGGCGATGGGCCTGCGCCTGACGGCCAACCGCATCGGGCAGGTGATCCAGCCGGCGTTGTTCGGCAGCATGGTCGCGGCGAGCGGCTTCCTCGGCGCGTTCGCTGCCGGCGGGGTGTTGCTCGCGGGGATCACGGCGTGGGCCCACCGTGTCAGGTTCTCCGCCCCGGCCGGCTGAGTCGTCCTGGCCGTGCTCAGCCGTCGCACGCCATCACGGGGCGTCCTGCGGCAGTCGGCGGACGAGGTAGTCCCAGGCCTGTCGCAGCAGTTCCTCGTTGTAGCAGTGCTCCCGTTTCGCCAGGGCCTCGGCGTCGTCGGACACATGGGTCGCGCCGCCTGCGGCTGCGGCCAGCAGCTGCGTCCGGCACGCACGCTCGAGGAGCACGGCACCGACGACGGCGGTGGGGACGTCCGGGCCCGTGACCACGATCCCGTGGTTGACCAGGAACAGGGCGCGATGCTCGCCGAGCGTTGCCGCCACGCGGGCTCCGAGCTCGGTGGTGAGGATGAGGTCGCCGGTCTCCTCGAATCGCGGTACGGCCGGCGGTGTGAACAGCGTGCCCTCGTGGGAGATCGGCAACAGGGGGGCCCCCGTGGCAGCCAGGGCCACGGCGTGCGGCGCGTGGGTGTGCACGACGGCGCCAACGTCCGGGCGGGCCTCCAGGATCTCGGTGTGGATCGGATACTCGGCATGACGCCGTCCCGCGCCAGCGCGCACGGTGCCATCGCGGGCCACGAGGACGGTCCGGGTGCGATCGACCTCCTCGAAGCCCCAGGTCGCGGCTTTCATCCAGGCTCCCGCACCACCGAGGTCGCGGGCGGAGACGTGCCCCCACACCAGGTCCCCGTGCCCCTCTGCTGCCAGCACCCGGCATCCGGTTGCCACGAGGTCGCGCACCTCACTGGTCATGCGATCACCTGTCGGTCGGTGTGCGTAGGTCCCGGTTGACCGGACCCGAAGCAAGTGGAACAATGGTACTACCTTTAAGGTCGGGATCGCCGGTCCCGCGCAGGCGCGGGTGCGCGCGGCACCCGAAACAGACAGGACGTGCACATGCTCAAGCAGGACATCAATGAGCTGCTGACGCAGACGGGTCCCGGAACACCGATGGGGGAGCTGTTCCGCCAGTACTGGCTCCCCGCCCTGCTCGCCGAGGAATTGCCCGAGCCTGGAAGTCCTCCGGTCCGGGTCAAGCTGCTCTCCGAGCGGATGATCGCCTTCCGGGACGACGACGGCAACTACGGCCTGATGGACGAGTTCTGTGCCCACCGTGGCGTCTCGATGTGGTTCGGCAAGAACGAGGGCAACGGTCTGCGGTGCGCCTACCACGGCTGGAAGTACGACGTCACCGGCCAGTGCATCGACGTGCCCTCCGAGCCCGCCGAGAGCAGCTTCTGCGAGAAGGTCAAGCTGACCAGTTACCCGCTCGTGAAGGTGGGAGACATCCTCTGGACCTACATGGGCGACCCGGCGTCGCAGCCGCCCCTGCCCGAGTGGGAATTCGCCGTCGTCCCCTCGGAGCAGACCTTCACCTCCAAGCGGTGGCAGGAGAGCAACTGGTTGCAGGCACTCGAGGGCGGGATCGACTCGAGCCACGTGTCGTGGCTGCACAGCGGCGGGCTGAAGAGCGACCCGCTGTTCAAGGGCGCCAAGGGCAACGAGTACAACCTCAACGACATGCGGCCCTTCTTCGAGGTCGTCGACGCCGAAGGCGGGCTGTTCATCGGTGCGCGACGCAACGCCGAGGAGGGGCACTACTACTGGCGCATCACCCCCTGGGTCATGCCGTCGTTCACGATGGTCCCGCCCCGGGGTGACCACCCGGTCCACGGCCACCTGTGGGTGCCCATCGACGACGAGAACTGCTGGGTCTTCACGTTCGACTACCACCCTGTCCGCGCCCTGACCCCCGACGAGGTGCAGGCGATGAAGGACGGCCACGGGGTGCACAACGAGTACGAACCCGGCAGCTTCCGACCGCTGCAGAACAAGGACAACGACTACCTCATGGACCGAGAGGCCCAGCGGCGCGGGGACACGTTCTCGGGGGTCAAGGGCATCGCCATGCAGGATGCCTCCCTCCAGGAGAGCATGGGTCCGATCGTGGACCGCACCAAGGAGCGGCTGGTCTCCACGGACACCGGGATCATCAAGGCCCGCCAGATGCTGCGTCGATCCGCCGAGGAGTTGCGCGACAACGGGACAACACCACCGGGCGTCGACCCCGCGCATCACCAGGTCCGTTCCGTCGCGATCGTGCTCCCGAAGGACCAACCGTTCATCGAGGGCAGCCGCGACGACCTGACCGTCCGGCCCGGCGTGCGACAGACCTCGGTGTGAGCATGTGGAACCCGACACTGCTCAGTAGCTGCGCCCGAGCCGCGACGGCATCCGAGGCACGCTTCCGCATCAACGGTCCGGAGCCGACGCCGCGTGCCACCAGGGTGATCGCGCTCGACCCCGGTGCCGCCGAACTCGTGGCGTCCGCGGCCGACGACCGACCCTGGCACGGTGCCCACTTCCTGACCTTCGAGTCGTCCCTACCTGCCGGTGACGGGCACGAGCTCACGGTCGAGGCGGTCGTGCGCGGGGACACCACGGCGGACGCGATTCTGCGCAGCCCGGACGGGGTCGAGACCCGCCTGAGCGACGAACTCGAGGGCGCCGACGTCGCGGTGATGGTCGCAACGGGCGACGGCAACCCCGAGGCTGCCGTCATGATCGGCGCGGCCTGTGCCCGACGCGGCATCATGACCGCGGGACTCGTCGTCCCCAACGGTGATGGCGAGGCCCGTCGGGTCGACCGGACCGTCTCGATGCTTCGGCCCTATGCGATGGTCCTGCTCGTGTCGAAGGACAAGGGCGACCTCCCCGAGGTGCTGACGGCACTGCGCGCGTAACGTCCCGCCCGGGTCCACCCTGTCGACGAGGTGAGTGACATGAGCACGAAGGAGCGCGTGACGCTGCCCGCCGTCCAGCAGATGAAGCGTGACGGCGCCAAGTCGGTGTGCGCGGTGGCCTGGGACTACCAGATCGCCAGGATCGTGGACCGAGCCGGGGTCGACATCGTCTCGGTGGGGGACACCGTCGGCGTGAACCTGTGGGGGCAGACGAACCCGCTCGAGATCACGATGGAGCAGTTGCTCGTGGTCGCCCAGGCGGTGCGTCGCGGCGTCTCGCGGGCGCTGCTCAGCTGCGACTTCCCCTTCGGGCCGCTCCAGGAAGGTCCGGAGGCGGCCGTGAGGGCGGCGATCCGACTGGTCAAGGAGGCGGGGGTCGACATCGTCAAGCTCGACGGTGCCGCGGACTTCCCCGAGGCGGTCGAGGCGATCGATCGCGCGGGAATCCCCGTGTTCGCCCAGTTCGGCATCACGCCGCAGACCGCCCTGCGCTACGGCATCGACTACCAGGCGGCCGCGGACGTCCAGGTCCCTCCGGAGATGACCGAGGAGATGGTCGGCCAGGCGCGGCGGCTCGAGGAGGCCGGCGCGTCGCTGCTGAACTTCACCAACTCCGGACCCGTCGTCGGGCCCGAGGTGGTGCGTGCGGTCGCGATCCCGGTGCTCGGTGGCTTCGGCGGAGGGCCCTGGCTCGACGGACGGATCCGCATGGCACACGCTGCGATCGGCTACGCGGCCAAGAACCTCGACACGCCCAGCGACACCTATGCGAACGTGGCCCAGATCACGTTCGACGCGATCCAGGCCTACGCCGAGGACGTCAGGGCGGGCCGCCAGATCAAGGGCGGCATCCCGGTCCCACCCAGCGACTGAGCCCTCACCCGGTCACAGGAACGGAGCCAAGCGTGCCAACGGTCGACATCGGCGGGATCACGACCAACTTCGGCGTGGTCGGGGACGGGCCACCGCTGTTGATGTTCTCGCCCGGAGGCTTCAACGCGGTCGCCGACAACTGGTCGGATCTCGGGGTGTACCGCCGCATCCGCCTGCTGGACGAACTGCCCCGACGCTACACCTGCATCGTGTTCGACCGGCGGGAGTCCGGTGGCTCGGGAGGACGGGTCGAACGGCTCACCTGGGCGCACTACGTCGCCCAGGGCCGTGGGCTGCTCGACCATCTCGGTTTCGATCGCGCCCACCTCATGGGTGGCTGCGTGGGATGCTCGGTGGTCACCTCGTTCGCGGTCGCCCATCCCGAGCGGGTCGCCGGCATGGTCCTGTACTCGCCGGCCGGTGGGGCCAGGTACCGGATGACGAGCCGGGCCCGCTTCGAGCGGCATCTGGCCTACGTGGACGAGCACGGGTTGTCAGGCGTGGTCGAACTCGCGCGCAGCACCGACGTCGGATTCTCGAAGGACCCCCGGCTGGGGCCGTGGGTGTCGGTCATCCGTGACGACGATGCCTTCGCGGCCGCCTACGGCGAACTCGACCCGGACGCCTACCGGGTCCTCGTGACCGGCCTGGCACGCACCATGTTCGACCGCGACTCGGTGCCGGGCCCCGAGCCCGAGGACCTGATGCTGCTCGACGTACCGGCGCTCGTGATCCCGGGCAATGACGGTTCGCACGCGACCTCCGCCGCCCACCACCTCGCGGAGTGCCTGCCGCTTGCCGAGTACTGGGACGTTCCCGTCGACGAGCAGACCGCGGTCACCGCACCGGAACGCATCCTGGCGTTCCTCGACGCACACAGCTGACGGGCGAGTAGGACCGAATCCGAGGCGGAAGCGAGGTCGTGATGCGTGCGGCGCCGACACCAGATCCGTCGATCGATGTCGCCGGGCTCGTCATCGACGAGCCACACCGGTTCCGTGTTGACGGACGGGTCCACACCGACGCGCACCTGTTCTCCCTGGAGATGCAGCGCATCTGGGAACGGTCCTGGCTCTATGTCGGCCACGAGTCCGAGATCCGGCAGCCCGGCGACTACCGCACGACGGTGTTGGGACGGCAGCCCATCATCCTCAGCCGAGGTGAGGACGGCTCGATTCGCGCGATGTTCAACCGGTGCATGCATCGTGGCGCCGTGGTCTGCCGTGCCGAGCGTGGTCACGCCAACCACTTCCGGTGCCCGTATCACAACTGGGTCTACCGCAACGACGGCACACTGGTCGGCATGGCCCAGAAGTCCGGCTACGGGGACAGCTTCGACACCTCGGAGATGAACCTCGTGGCGGTTCCGCGGCTGGAGGTCTATCGGGGGCTCATCTTCGCCTGCCTGGATCCCGAGGTGATCCCGCTGAGAGACCGGCTCGGACCAACCGCCTGGTACATCGACCAGTGGGCGGACCGCTCCCCGGTCGGGCGGATCGCGGTGACGGAGGGAGTCCACCGCTATCAGTACCCGGGCAACTGGAAGTTCCAGCTCGAGAACGGTGTCGACGGCTACCACGGCAACTACGTGCACGAGTCCTTCGTCAAGATCCTCAACCGCTCTGGCGATCGGAAGCAGCAAGAAGTCGTCCGGACGCGCAATCGTGTCGGAAGCAACAACTGCGCGAAGGGACTGCCTCACGGCGACGGTCTCCTCGAGCGCGAGGACGGGATGCTGGGCACATTCGACTATGCGAGCCTCGACGACTACCGCCAAGCGCTCGTGGAGACTCACGGCCAGGATCGGCTCGCAGACATTCTCACCCAGCGCAACATCCTGATCTTCCCCAACGTGTACCTGTTCGAGTCGCACATCCGCGTGATGCGACCGATCTCGCCGACCTCGACGCTCGTCGACACCATCCCGACCTGGATCGAGGGGATTGACGACGCGCTCAACACCCGACGGTTGCGGGAGCACGAGCGCTTCTTCGGCCCGTCGAGCTTTGGTGCGACCGACGACATCGAGATCTTCGTGCTCAACCAGACCGGCGTGCAGGCGGAAGCGGCGAGGTGGCTCGATTTCTCGCGCGGCTTGGCACGCGAGCGTGTCGGGAAGCACGGCGAACGGATCGGCCACTCGACCGACGAGACGCCCCAGCGGGCGATGTACCGCGAATGGCAGCGACGAATGCTCGTCGGCGAGGAGATGGCGTCGTGACCGCCGGCGCGGCCGCATCGGGCCCCCTGTCACGTGAGCAGGCGGAAGCCTTGCTCTTCGAGGAAGCGGCCCGGCTCGATGACCGTGATCTCCATGGCTGGCTGGAGCTGTTCACCGACGATGCGATCTACTGGCTGCCGATGGGGATCGAGGATCCGGACCGGGAACCCTCGCTGATCCTCGATGACCGCTCGCGGATGGAGGAGCGCGTCTTTCGCCTGCTGGACACGGCCGCACACGCGCAGACGCCACCGTCGCGGACGCAACATGACATCACCAACGTCCGCGTCGTCAACGTCGAGCTCGATCGTGCCCAGGTGACCTGCCATCTGGTCGTCCACGAGGTGCGCATCGGTGATCCGTCCCAGGTCGGCATGGCGCAGGCGAGAAGTCTGCCGGGCCGCTGCGAGTACGAGTTGCGCCGAGGTGGCGACGGACGATGGCGAATCGCCAGGAAGGTCGTGCGGTTACTGACCCGGGAGCTGCCGCAGTACAACCTGACGTTCATCGTCTGAGAGGCGCGACGCCGTGAAGGCAAACGACGAGGCTGCCCGTGCGCTGCTCGAGGGGCTGCTCGTCGGGCGTCCGGCCGCGGCGGACGTGGCCGTCCGTCACCGGGGCGGGCATCCGTATCTCGTGATCCGCAACGAGTTCGCGACGGTGTGGCTCGGGATCGACGTCAGTACCACCGGCGTGCGCATCGTGATAACCGACGCCGAAACGGAGACGGCCATCGCCCTGGATCCGCTCGAACTCGAAGCGATCTCGCGCATGTCACACCGGGACTTCGATGAGCTCATCCTCGAGCGTGATCCGGGACTCGGGGAGACGTGACATGACCGTGACCGCGAGCAACCGAAGGCAAGGAGCAACCATGGCCACGAAGGTTCCCGTGACGTTGGCATGTGGCCCGTACGACCGCATGGAGGCGCTTCGCGAGGGCATCGTACAGCCCGAAGGAGTCGCGCTGACCTATGTACCGATCCAGTCGCCACCGGAGCTGTTCGCCCGCATGATCAAGCGGGGCTCGTTCGATGTCTCCGAGATGTCGATGTCGCTGTACACCCAGCTGCGAGCCCGCGGCGAGTTTCCCTTCGTCGCGCTTCCGGTGTTCCCCTCACGGATGTTCCGCCACGGCTACATCTTCGTGCACGCGGAGGCGGGCATCGAACGCCCGCAGGATCTTGCCGGCAAGCGGGTCGGTGTCCAGGAGTATCACCAGACCGCGGGTGTCTGGATCCGGGGGATCCTCTCGTCGCAATACGGACTCGACCTCAGCTCCATCCGATGGCGGGAAGGCGGTGTCAATGCCCCACGTACCCCCGACGTCCTCGATCTGCGGCCACGTGGCGAGCTGGACATCGAGTTCGTCGGCTCGGACGTCAGCCTGGACGAGTTGCTGGCCGCCGGGGAGATCGACGCCTACCTCGGTGCTCGACAGCCGAAGTCCTTCTCCACGTCGCCGGACGTGCGCCGGCTGTTTCCCGACTACCGGGCCGTGGAACGGCAGTTCTACGCCGACACCAAGATTTTCCCGATGATGCACACGATCGTGATCCGCGAGGGGCTGCTCGAACAGCACCCGTGGTTGGCCGAGTCGCTGTTCAAGGCGTTCACGGCCTCGAAGAACTGGTGCCTGGAGCAGATGCGGTTCTCCGGCACGCCGCGCTACACGTTGCCTTGGCTCCACGCCGACATCGAAGAGATCGACGAGTTGTTCGGAGGGGATCCGTGGCCCTACGGGCTGGAGGAGAACCGCATCCCGCTGGAGGCGTTCGTCGGCCACCTTGTCGAGCAACAGTTCCTCGAGAAGCCCGTCGACATCGAGCAGCTGTTCCTCGACCTCGAACTTCGCAACGAGTGACGTGGCCGCCGGGTACCGCCCCGGCGCCGCTGGTGGGGGTTGCGGGTCGCATGGTCCACCCGTGCGACGTCACGGTCCGGTGAGTGGAACGGCATCGTTGTCGAAGCGGGGACGGCGAGAGACGCTGCCGTCCATGCCCTTCTGGGAGAGGGGGCGGGATCGGCGCCGTCTGCCGCAGGGGTCGGTCGGCAAGGCCACGCCGGACATCGCCGGCAGGTGGTCGCGGATGACGCGTGGTCCTCGACCGCGCGCGACAAGGGAGCAGCGGGCATGCGCACTAGGAGTCTTCGACGACTTGGGACGGTAGTACTGGCCATGAGCATGCTCGCGGCGTGTGCGACCTCGGCGGACGACGAGCCGAG
>JAGXST010000058.1 GCA_018335555.1 Actinomycetota bacterium
ACCACGGTCGAACTCGGCGCGGTCGGGACCGCCCTGCCCGACGACGCGACGACCATCGGCGGTCGGCGGCCCGACGAACTGCGCGATGCACTGCTGCGCGCGACGTCCCGCTGGTACCACGGCGGCGCCCGCGGCGAGGCCGAGTCGCTGGTCCGCGACGTCCGTCGCACGGTCGACGAGACCTTCGGCGAGGTCGTGGTGGCCAGCGGCTCGCGGGTCACGCTGACCTCCGACAGCGGCCAGATCCCGGTCACACTGCAGCGCACGCGCGGTGGTCCCATCGCCGTACGGGTCGAGGTCGCCTCGCAGGGCCGGTTGGTGTGGCCCGACGGACAACGGTCCGAGACGATCCTGTTGACCGAGGGGGCCGCGCAGACCGTGTCGTTCTCGACCCAGGCGCTGTCGACCGGGACGTTCAGCGTCGCCGTCCGCGTCACCGACCCGAGCGGCATCCACACGCTGGAACGCACGACCCTGTCGGTGCGCTCGGCGGCCATCTCGGGGCCGGCGCTGGCGGCCACCGGTGCGGCCGTCCTGCTGCTGCTGCTCGCCGGTGCACTGCGTCGACGGCGACCACCACGCCCGCGACTCGAGGTGGTCGAGCCACCGACGCCCGCGCACCGCCCCTGAGCGGGCGGTCAACGCACGACTCGGACTGGATGGACCGGGCGCGGGCGGCCCCGGGGAATCGGCGAAGCATGCTGCGGGGAGGGGCGCATACAGTTCGCGCTCCCGTCGCCGCAACCGGAAGCGACGACGCGGGGACGCGCCCGTCCGGGACGCGAAAGAGGGGTGAGTGGCAGAGCAACGGCCGGAGCACGCCGACCCGGCGCCGCTCGACGACCCTGACGCGCCCACGATCACGGGGGCCGCGTCCTTCGACGACGTGCCCGAGTCCCGGCCGGCAGTTCAGGGCGAGCACCGGCCCTGGCCCGACCGCTCGCACGTGGGGGGTCGCTACCACCTCGAGGAACCGATCGCCTCCGGCGGCGCCGCGATCGTCTGGCGCGCCTTCGACGAGAACCTGTCCCGCTCGGTTGCGGTGAAACTGCTCCACCCCCACCACGCCACCGACCCGACCGTCGTGGAACGCTTCGAGCGCGAGTCCCGCGCAGCGGCGCAACTCAACCACCCCAACGCCGTGCGCATCTACGACACCGGCCGCGAGGACGACCTCGTCTACCTGGTCATGGAGCACGTCGACGGACCGAGCCTGCGTGAGGTGCTGCGCGATCGCCGCCGGCTCGAGCCCATGGTCGTCGCCGCCATCGGCGAGCAGGTCGCCGCCGCACTCGGCGAGGCCCACGCCCACGGCCTCGTGCACCGCGACGTCAAGCCCGCCAACATCCTGCTCGCATCCGACGGCACCGTGAAGGTGACCGACTTCGGGATCGCGAAGGCGCTCTCGGGTGCCGACGCGACCCTGACCAGTCCCGGCACCGTCGTCGGCACCGCGGCCTACGTCGCACCCGAACAACTCGAGGACGCCAACGTCGACGCGCGCGCCGACATCTATGCGCTCGGCGTCGTGCTCTACGAATGCCTGACCGGCCGCCCCGCGTTCAGCGGCGACACCCCGACCGCAACCGCTGCCATGCGCCTGAGCTACGAGCTCATGCCGCCCCGTCAGGTACGGCCCGATATCCCGCGGCTGCTCGACGACGTCGTCGTACGTGCCACCCGGCGCAACCGCAACGAACGGTTCGAGGACGGCGCCGCCATGGCGGTGGTGCTCGGCGACCTCGTGAGTGTCAAGCCGAGCGAGCTGACCGCCCGGCTCGTCACCTCGCCGGGCGGCGGGCGTGCCGGTGACGTCCCCCGCGACGAGGCGCGCATCTCGGGCCCGTTGCCCTCGACGCGCCGCGAGTACACCACCCGTCTGGCCGCGGCCGTGGTGGGGACGGCGATCATCACGCTCGCCACCGTCTTCGCCGTGCTCTCCATGCGGGACGATCCCACGCCGTCGTCGTCGTCCGCCGTGCAGTGGCGCCCCGCCGGCGCCGTGGTGTTCGACCCGAGCTCACCGGGCCTGGGAGACCACGCGGGTGACGCATCGCGCGCCGTCGACGGCGACCTGCAGACGGCCTGGAGCACCCTGACGTACGGCACCGAGGACTTCGAAGGAACCAAGGACGGTGTGGGGCTCGTCATCGATCTCGGCGAGCCGCTGGAGGTCCGCAACGTCGTCGTGCAGTTGGTGCGCGGCGGCGTGGACGTCGAGCTGTACTCGGCCGACAGCCTGCCCGACGCTGCCGACGGTCTCGAGGGATGGGGTGTCTTCCGCGCGGCCCAGAACGACATCCGGGCCTCGCAGGAGTTCCACCTGACGCCCACCACCAACCGGTACTGGCTGCTCTGGATCACCGGCCTGTCACCCAACGCGAGCGGTCAGTACGCCGCCGAGGTGGCCGAGGTCCAACTCCGCGGGCCGTCGTGACCCGATGACGGTGACCGACCGCGCCCCCGACAGCGACGAGGCCGTCCTCGCCCGCTTCGCCGACGCGTCGCTGCCCGCCGGTGAGCGCGAGGACGCGTTCCACGAACTCGTCCACCGCTACCAGCGCCGCCTGTTCGCCGTGTGCGTCCGCGTCCTGGGTTCCCCGAGCGATGCCGAGGACGCGGTCCAGGAGACCTTCGTCCGGCTCGCTCGCGGCGCCGCGAGCTTCCGCGGCGACGCCAAGCTGTCCACCTGGCTGTACCGCGTCGCGCGCAACGTCTGCACCGACCATGTCCGCTACGACGCACGGCGGCCCTCCACCCCGGTCGAGGACATCACGGCCGTTGGCACCGAACCGGTCGCCGACGACGTCATCGGTGCCCGCGAGACCGCGATGACGGTCGAGGCCGCGCTCGCCCGACTCGACGAGCAGTCACGACTGCTGCTGCTGCTCGTCGCCGTCGAGGGCCTGTCCTACGCCGAGGCGGCTGCGTCGGTCGACCTGCCGATCGGCACGGTCAAGAGCCGCGTGTCCCGCGCCCGGGTCCGCCTCGGTGAACTGCTCGCCGACCGGCTCGAGGCGGACGCCCCGCCGGCGCGGACCGTCGACCGTGACGCCGACGACCAGCGTCCCTCGCCCGCCGACCTGCAGACCCGCGGTCCGCCGACCTGACCGGCCCGCGCAACCATCGCCGGTGGACCGACGTCCTACCGGCGCCAGCCAGACACACCAGACCCATCCGACGCCCCGACCGGGGGCGAGAGGAATCCGGACGACGTGGACGCCGCGGAGCGCATCGCCGACTACCTGTCGGACGATCTCGCCCCGGACGAGCGCGAGGCCTTCGAGGCCGCGCTCGCCGGGGACGCCGCGCTGCGCGCCCAACTCGACGCGGCCAAGCGCGCCGACCACGCCCTGGCCGCGGTGGACCCGGTCGAACTCCCCGACGGTTTCGCCCAGCGCCTGCGCGCCGCACTCGACGCCGAGTTGGCCGACGTGCTCGCACCCGTCGTGGCCGACGAACCCGATCCACGTGTTGCCGCGCAGGCCGAGCTGGCGCAGCGCGACGACCTTGCCGCGCGCCGCGCCGCGCGGGCGATGCCCCGCTGGGTCGGCGCACTGGCCGGCGCCGCAGCCGCGGTCCTCGTGGTCGTGGCCGGCGTCGCCGGCCTGAGCTCGATCAGCGG
>JAGXST010000059.1 GCA_018335555.1 Actinomycetota bacterium
GCTACAGCTACCGGCTTGCGTTCGAGAGCGGTCGGGGCCAGGACTTCGGCCTGGCCGCGGCGGTGTCGACCATCATCTTCTTCCTCGTGGCGGTGTTCAGCTATCTCGGCTTCAAGCGCACCGCGGTGCTCGAGGAGATCAACTGATGGGCTCGCCGTTGCGGTGGTTCAGGGAGCTCGGGTGGCGCTACCTCGTGGCCGCACTCGCGGTCGCGTTCGCGCTGATGCCGGCCTACTTCGTGGTGCTCGCGTCGTTCTCGCCGACGGCCACCCTGCAGGGCAGCCAACTCGTCCCGCGTGCGGTCACCACCGCCAACTACGCCCGCCTGTTCGAGGTCACGCCCTACTGGACCTGGCTCGGCAACTCGCTCAAGATCGCAGGCGGTGCCGCTGCCGTGAACATGCTGCTCTCGGCGATGGCGGCCTATGCGTTCTCGCGCCTGCGGTTCACGGGCCGCCGGGTCGGGCTGCTGGCGATCCTGCTGATGCAGATGTTCCCGCAACTGCTCGCCAACGTGGCGATCTTCCTGTTCCTGGTCAACGTCCGGACCTACTTCCCCACGATCGGGTTCGGGACGCAACTCGGCCTGTTCCTGGTCTATCTCGGCGGCGCGCTCGGGACCAACACCTGGCTGATGAAGGGCTTCTTCGACACGGTGCCCACCGACCTCGACGAGTCCGCGCGCGTCGACGGCGCCACGCACGGGCAGATCTTCGTGCGCATCATCCTGCCGCTCTCGACGCCGATCCTGGTCGTCGCCGGCCTGTTGTCGTTCATCTTCCTGTTCAACGAGTTCATCCTGGCCAGCATCCTGCTCGGCCAGGAGGACGGCAACCAGACGCTGGCGACCGGCCTGTACCGCTTCATCGACCAGAACTACGGCCAGCAGTGGGGTCCGTTCGCGGCCGGTGCGCTGATCGGGTCGGTCCCGACCCTGCTGCTGTTCCTGTTCGGCCAGCGCTGGATCGTCTCGGGGTTGACGACCGGTTCGGTCAAGGGCTGACGTGACCGATCTCGCCCGCCCGCACCACGACGGGTCGCCGGCCCACGTCGCCACGGCTGCCGGCCGGCCGGTCGCGGCTCCCGCCCTCGGCGACCGCGTCCGCGTCCGCGTCGTCGTGCCGCACGAGGCCGAGGTCGACGCCGTCCACGTGCGCACCACCCCCGACACCGAACCCGCGTACGCCCCGGCGACCCGGGTCGCCACGCACGGACCGGTCGCCGTCCACGAAGCCGAGGTCGAGGTCACCAACCCGACCTCGCGCTACCGGTTCCTGCTCGACGGCCCTGGCGGGCAACGCTGGCTGACGCAGGTCGGCGTCCACGACCACGAGGTGGCGGACACGTGGGACTTCGCGCTGGTCGCCACGCCGGCGCCACCGGCCTGGGTCGCCGACAGCGTGCTGTACCAAGTCTTCCCCGACCGTTACTCGCGTGGCGGCGGCGAGGTCGAGTGGCCCGACTGGGCCGAGCCGGCCGGCTGGGACGACCCGGTCGCCCGGCGTGGACCGTCCGCCATGCGGCAGTTGTACGGCGGCGACCTGCCCGGCGTCACCGCCCGCCTCGACCACCTCGAGGCGCTCGGGGTCACCGGCGTCTACCTGAACCCGGTCTTCCCGGCACCGCAGAACCACCGCTACAACGCCGACGACTTCGAGCGTGTCGACCCGCTGCTCGGCGGCGATGCGGCGCTGGCCGAGTTGTCGGCGGCGTTGCACGCCCGGGGCATGCACCTGATCGGGGACCTGACACTGAACCACTCCGGCGACCAGCACGCCTGGTTCCGGGCGGCACTCGCCGACCCCGACGGTGTCGAGGCGGACTTCTACCTGTGGCACGACCGCCCGGGGGGCCGGGCGCAGTCCTGGGCCGGAGTCCCGACGCTGCCGAAGTTCGACCACCGCAGTCCCGAGCTGCGCCGTCGCCTGTACGAGGGGCGCGACTCGGTCGCCGCACGGTGGCTGCGCGAGCCGTTCGCCCTCGACGGCTGGCGCGTCGATGCGGCCAACGTCGCCGGCCGATCCGGCGACCTCGACCTCAATGCCCAACTGCAGCGGATCCTGCTGCAGACCATGCGCGAGGTCCGCGGCGACGAGACCTACCTGCTCGCCGAGCACTGCCACGACGCGACCGCCGATCTGCAGGGCGCAGGGTGGCACGGGACGATGGACTACCTCGGCTTCACCCGGGCCGCCTGGAGTTGGTTGCGCGACCCCACGGCGTCCGTGGATGCCCTGGGGATGCCGGTTCCTCTCGCGCGTCGCGGCGGTGCGGCCGTCGTCCACGGCCTCGACCTGGTCCGCGGGCAGGTGCCGTGGCGCAGCATCGTGCACTCGCTGTCGCTGCTCGGCTCGCACGACACGGCCCGCTGGGCGGCCGTCGCCGGCGACCGCGACCGGCGCCATGTCGGCCTGGCGTGGATGCTGACCTTCCCCGGCGTGCCCTCGATCTACTACGGCGACGAGATCGGTCTGGGCGGCGATTCGAACGAACAGGGCCGTACGCCCATGCCGTGGGACCACCCCGGACGGTGGGACCGCGACACGCTCGACCTCGTGAGCCGACTGACGACGCTGCGCCGGGGATCGGTCGCCCTGCGTCACGGCGGCCTGCGGTGGGCGCACGTCGGCGACGACACACTGGTCTACCTACGCGAGCACCCGGACGAACGCGTGCTGGTGCACCTGTCACGCACAGGCAGCGATCCCGTCACGCTTGACGCGGCGCTGCTCCACCTCGACGACGGCGCCGTCCTTCCGCCCTTGCTCGGCCATCGTCGGCTGGACGTCACCGGCGGATCCGTCATGCTGCCGGGGTCGGACGCCCCTGCTGTCAACGTCTGGCGGCTACCGCCGTTCAACCTGTTCCGCGGTTAGTCCTCGGCGTCGGGCCCGTCCGGTTCGGGCTCGTCGGGCGCGCGACCGTGCACGCCGTCGGGATGCTCGTGCAGGCGCCGTTCGTAGTCCCGCTGACGCTGCAGCGAGCGGGCCACCACCCAGCCCAGCACCCCGATGATGACGAGCAGGATCGCCAGGCCGAAGCCGGTGCTGCCTGCCTGCTCGGCGGCCAGGACCATCGACGCACTCACGCCTGCGGTGGGCACGGTCACGCGAGGGTCCTGTCGGTAGGGAGCGGGGCGACGGCGGGCAGGGCGACCAAACCCTTGCCCAGCGGGGACGGCGCGTCAAGGAGGCGGTGGCTACCGTCGGTGTCGATCCGCGAGAGGTGCTCGGTTGCCGGACGTCCGCACGGTGCAACTCGGCCAGTTCACCGACGAGAACGCCGAGGTGGTGGCGGGCGCGCTCGCGGGGGCCGGCATCGTCTGGTGGCACAAGACCTCGGGGCGCTTCACCCGGATCCTGTCCGCCGGCGACTGGGGCACCCGCATCTATGTCGACGCGGCCCGCCTCGAGGAGGCCCAGCAGGTCGCCCGCGCCGCCCTCGCCGAAGCCGGCGGTCAGACGCGGCCGTAGCCGACGATGTCCTTGCGGGCCATGCCGTCGCCGCGGACCCGGACGTTCTGCCCCGAGTAGGGCGCCTCGACGACCCGGCCGCCGCCGATGTACATCGCCACGTGCGAGATCCGGCTGACCGAGCGGCCGTAGAAGATCAGGTCGCCAGGCTGCACGTCGCCGCGCGCGATCCGCTTCGTGTAGGCGTACTGCGACCGCGAGGTGCGGGTGATCTCGACGCCGGCAGCGCGCCACGCGAACGAGGTCAGGCCCGAGCAGTCGAAGTTGTTCGGTCCGCTGCCGCCGTAGCGGTAGGGCTTGCCGACCTGGGCGAGCGCCGTGTCGATCGCGGTCTGGGCCGACCGCCGCGTCGAGGGGGCCGGTGCCGGCTCGGCGGTCGGTGACGGTGACGGCGACGGCGACGGCGCGGGCGCGGTAGCCACCGAACGCTCAGGTGCGGCTGGTTGCCGCGCCGGAGGCGGCTGCGACTCGCGCTGCTGCGCCGCGCGCCGTTCCTGCTCGGCTGCCTGTCGGGCGCGTTCCTCGGCCTCGCGGCGGAGGCGCTCCTCCTCGGCCCGGCGGCGCTCGGCCTCCTCGCGCGCCTCGGCCTGCGCGATCTCGGTCTCGAGTCCGGAGATCTCGTCCTGCTGCGAGGCGACCAGCGCCTCGAGGTCTGCTCGTCTGGTCTCGACCTCGGCGGCCCGTTCCGCTGCGATCGTCCGTTGCTCGTCGAGGCGCGTCACCGTTACCGAGATGGCGGCCCGTCCGGCCGCGAGTTGCTCGAGGTCGGCCCGTTGTCCTGCCAGCACGCGGCGCAGCGTGGCGGCCTTGGCGCCGGCGTCGGTCGGGTTGCCGGCGACGAAGATCGACGCCAGCTCGAGGCTGGGGCCGAGCTTGTGCATCCGCCGGACGTGGTCCTCGGCCAGACCCGTCAGTGCGGCGACCTCGTCGACCAGTCGGCGGTGTTCGGCGGCTGTGGCCGCCTGCGCCGCCTCGGCCACCTCGAGGGCGACCGCGGCCTCGTTGTAGTCCTCGACGACTTCGGCGACGTCCATCATCAGCGTGTCGAGACGCGCCTGGGCATCCTGTTGCCGTCCGCGCAACTCCTGCGAGCTCGGCTGGGCCATGGCCGGCAACACCATGACGCCGACCAGCGCGGTCGCGGTCACCAGGGCCGCCGCCGCTCGACGCGACCGGCGACCCGGGACATACGACACGAACGACCTCGAACCGTCGGCGACACGTTGAGCGCGGCCCGGTGAACGACCCCCCGGGCAGCGTCAGGCTACAGCTCGCGGGCGCCGAGGATGCCCCCGGCAACGAGGATCGCCGCGATCATGGTCAGCCATGGCCCCACGGCCGCTCGAACCTCGATTTCCAGCCCGACGCCAAGCGGCAGGCGCTCGGCGAGTCCCAGCAACTCGCGACCCTCGCGGCCGGCGACGGCCGCCAGCTCCGGCGCCGGGCCGAGCCAGCCGTACAGCGCCGCGGCCACCAGCCCGAGTGCGACCGCGACCAGGACCGACCGTGTACTCCCCGGTGGGCGGTCGAGCGCGCACGCCACACCGAGCGCGAGCGCCACCACGCCGAGCACGAGCGCGACCCAACCGGGCGCCGTCGAGGGCAGGCCGTGCACGACGCCGACGGCACGCGCCTGTTGTGTCCCGAGCATCGCCACCTCGGCCATGGCCTGATACCAAGGTCGTGTCGCCGCGACGACGGCCAGCATCCCGCCAACGGCGATCACCACGCCGGCCAGTCCGTCACGGCGCAGGACCAGGCGGGCGGTCAGCGCAGCGTCGCCCCGCACCGGATCCCTTCCGCTCGTCACGTGCGGGCCGGAGACTACTCGTCGCGCTGGTATCGCCCGTCGGACGAATCGATAGGCTCCGCCGGCGAGGCCCCCGAGCGCGGGGGAGCACGGTCGCCGGCCACCACGCCCTGTTCCGTACGACCGTCGTGAATCGTCTCCCGGGAGCCACCGTGCTGTCTGCGTCGCGTCCGTCGGCCCGACTGGCCGTGCTCGTCTCGGGCGGCGGAACGAACCTGCAGGCGTTGCTCGACGCGATCGACGCCGACCCGGGGTTCGGTGGCGAGGTCGTGGTCGTCGCCGCCGATCGGCCCGACGCCGGTGGCCTGCAGCGCGCGAAGGACCGCGGCATCGCCACGGTCGTCGAGGAGTTGTCCGCGCATTCGGACCGGGCGAGCTGGGAGGCGGCGCTGCGCCGCGCGGTCGAGGCCCACCGACCCGATGCGGTCGTCCTCGCCGGGTTCATGAAGATCCTGTCCGGCGCGTTCCTCGCCGGTTGGCCCGACCGGGTCATCAACACCCACCCGTCGCTGCTGCCGGCCTTTCGGGGGGCCCACGCCGTCGAGGATGCACTCGCCTACGGCGTGCGGGTCACCGGCTGCACGGTCCACCTCGTCGACGAGCAGGTCGACCACGGGCCCATCGTCAACCAGCAGGCGGTCGAGATCCGGGACGACGACACCGCCGAGACCCTGCACGAACGGATCAAGGCCGTCGAGCACGCGCTGCTCCCGGCCTCCGTGAAGTTGTTGTGCCACGACCGACTCGCCGTGAGCGGCCGGGTGGTTCGGATCCTGGAGGAGACCCGATGAACACGCCACTGTCGGTGCCGGCGACGACTCCCGTCAGGCGCGCGCTGGTCAGTTGTTACGACAAGTCCGGCGTCGCCGAGTTCGCCCGCGCGCTGCACGGGCACGGCGTCGAGTTGATCTCCACCGGCTCGACCGCCCAGGTCCTGCGCGACGCCGGCGTGCCTGTCACGGCGGTCGCCGACCTCACCGGCTTCCCGGAGTGCCTCGACGGTCGGGTCAAGACCCTCCACCCGCGGGTGCACGCCGGCATCCTGGCCGACCGCACCGACCCGGCCCACGTCGACGAACTCGGCGAGCTCGGCATCGACCCGATCGACCTGGTCGTGGTCAACCTCTATCCGTTCCGCGACACCGTCGCCTCGGGGGCCAGTGACCACGACGTGGTCGAGATGATCGACATCGGCGGACCGACCATGGTGCGCGCCGCCGCCAAGAACCACGGCTCGGTCGGCGTCCTCGTCGATCCGGACGACTACGCGCGGGTCCTGGCCGAGTTGGGCGAGACCGGCGAGCTGAGCTTCGGGCTCAAGCGTGACCTGGCAGCCAAGGCGTTCCAGCACACCGCCGCCTACGACACCGAGATCGCGGCCTGGTTCCAGCGCGAGGCCGGCTTCCCGGCCCAGCTCGGCATGGCACTGCCGCTGACCTCGACCCTGCGCTACGGCGAGAACCCCCACCAGGCGGCGGCCTTCTACTCCCACCCGGGCGGGGGAGGGCTCGGCGACGCCGAGCAGTTGCACGGCAAGGAGCTGTCGTACAACAACCTGCTCGACACCGAGGCCGCCTGGGGACTGGCGGTCGACGTGGACGAGCCGGCCGTCGCCATCATCAAGCACACCAACCCGGCCGGGTTCGCCACCGCCGACGACCTGCCCGCCGCGTACGGCCGCGCCCTCGAGGGCGACCCGGTCAGCGCGTTCGGCGGCATCGTGGCGGCGAACCGGCCCATCGATGCGGACACCGCCCGGCAGATCAGCGCGGTGTTCACCGAGGTGGTCATCGCGCCGGGCTTCGACGACGACGCCCTGGCCGTGCTGCGCGAGAAGAAGAACCTGCGGATCCTGCGGATGCCGTCGGCCTCGCGACCTCGCTTCGGCTGGGACCTGCGCAGCATCCGCGGAGGACTGCTGGTGCAGCACAGCGACGTCGGCGACGAGCCGTGGGACGAGTGGCGCGTGGTCACCGAGACACAGCCCGACGAGGCCACGCTGGCCGACCTCCGTTTCGCATGGATCGCCTGCAAGCACACCAAGTCCAACGCCATCGTGCTCGCCAAGGACCAGCAGGTCGTCGGCGTCGGCGCGGGCCAGATGAGTCGGGTCGACAGCGTGCGACTCGCGGTGGAGCGCTCGGGCCAGCGCCACACCGGCAGCGTGCTGGCCAGCGACGCGTTCTTCCCGTTCCGCGACGGTCCGGACTCGGCGGCTGCCGCCGGCATCACCGCGATCGTCCAGCCCGGCGGGTCCGTGCGCGACGACGAGGTCATCGCCGCCGCGAACGAGCACGGCATCGC
>JAGXST010000060.1 GCA_018335555.1 Actinomycetota bacterium
CCCCGCCGAGGCCCTCAACGAGTACCTACGCTCCCCAGAACAGACCGGTGTTGCAAGGACCCCTTGAACCCAAGGGCTGCGACCGGCCCGCCCGCGGCGCGCAGATCGACCACGCCGCGCCCTGGTGGCCCACCCGGCCCGACCAGCCACCGGGCACCACCGACCTGGACAATCTCGGCCCGTTGTGCGCGACCACCAACCGGGCCAAGGAAACCGGTGGCTGGCAGCTCACCCAGACCGCCGCCGGTACCAGGACCTGGACCCACCCCCGCACCGGACTGACCACCACCACCATCCCCACCACCTGGCGGCCCCCCAACGACCCCCGCCGACAACGCCGACGACCACCCCACCCCGAACCGCCCGGCCACCACGGCACCGGGCCACCCGACCCTGACCAAGCACCCGAACACCCGTCATCGCAGACGAACGCCGACCCCGGCGACGGCCTGCCCTTCTAAGCAGTCGCGAGGATCAGGGGTGATGCGTCCGCGCCGGCGGCACGAGTGCGACCAGGAGGGCGGGCACGGCGGCGGCGAACACGGCAGAGGTCCGGCCGACGGGGGTGGCCAGCACACCGAACAGGCTCGGCCCCAGGATGAACCCGATCGCGATGAACACGATGGCCACGGTGAAGCCGGTGGTCGGCCGTTCGTGGAAGACCTGCTGGCTCCACATCACGATGAAGGCGAACGCCGTGGTGAAGGCCACGCCGAACAGGGCTGCGGACCCGAGCGCGGCGACGAGGGAGTCGGGCGCGAGCAGGAGGAGAGGTGAACAGCCGAGCAACACTAGCACCATGGCCAGCGGTCGGCGGAGGCCGTACCGGTTGGCGAATCGACCGCCGAACACCCCCACCGCGGCCCCGGCAGCTCCGAGGACGGCCCACATCGCCGGGCCGGTCCAGGCGGCCAGCCCGGCGTCCTGAACCGTGTCTGGTGCGTACGCGAAGTAGGCACCGGACGTGACCGATGCCCCCAACGTGACGAGGAACAACCGCACCGACCGGGTGTTGACGAACCACCGGAACGGCGGGCGGCCGCCGTCGAGCGGGGGATCCACCGGAGTCGGTGACAGCACCCGCCAGGCAACGGCGGCCGCCAGCAGTCCGACCACCGCGAATCCCCACCACACGACCCGCCAGCGGTCGCCGGCCACCAGCACGAGCACGCTGGCGACCACGAGGCCGACCGGAGAGCCGGCATTGACCAGCGCCAGGGCCCGTCGGCTCCCGGACGAAGGAACCTGTTCGTCGACCGCGTCCGAGAACGGCGCCCACGCCCCGCCCGCGCTCGTTCCGGCTGCGATGACGCCGATCGCCAGCAGCACCGGACCCGGCGCGGTCGCCGTCACGGCCGCGCCGACCGCCAGAAGCAGGGATCCGGCGACGACGGGTGCGCGCGGCCCGAGCCGAGCCGTCACGAGACCGGTGACCACGGTGGCGACGAGATACCCGGCCTGGGCCGCGCTGGCGTAGAAGCCCAACACGTCCAGGGGGAGGTCGAACTCGTCCCGGAAGGCCGGCAGGAACAACCCGTAGGCCTGGCGGCCGATGCCGTACGTCGCCACCAGCGCCAGCATGCCTGCGCCGCCCACACGGGAGGCCTGGCTGAAGTGCATGGGTCCCTCCGTGGCATCCGGCGAGCCGAGGCGTCCTCCATCGGCCGGTCGCGTCGCGGGTCAGCCGATCCAGAAGGTCGCGGCGAACAGCAGCACGGCGAACACGACCACGTAGCGCGCGAAGCCGAGCAGGGTGCGATTCTGCACGAGCTTGAGCAGGTAGGTGATCGCGATGTAGCCGCTGACCGCTGCGGCGAGGAACCCGGCGGCCTGCTCGAACGGGGAGAATGCCAGCGTGCCGGGTTCGACCGTGCCGAAGTCTGGCAACTTGAAGATCGTCGCACCGATGATGATCGGGATCGACAACAGGAACGAGAATCGCGCCGCCGCCGCCCGTGACAACCCCAGGACCATGCCGGTCGCCATCGTGGACCCGGCCCGCGAGATGCCGGGGAAGATCGCCAGTGCCTGGGCCACGCCGATCAGCGCCGCGTCGCGCCACCCGACCGTGTCCTCGCGACGGCCGGGGTCGCGGCGGCGTTCCTGGGGCGTGAGGGAGGCCACGTCCTTCCCCAGCTCGGCCGCCACCCGTCCGGTACGCAGCCGTTCGGCGAACCACAGCAGGCCGGCCGTGACCAGTAGAAACCCCGCAACGGCGCGGATCGACCCGAACGCGGCCTCGAAGACGTCCTCGAACAACACACCGGCCAGGGCCGCGGGCACCGAGCCGACCGCGAGCAGGGCGATCACCCGCCACGCCTGGCGACGCTCCGCGTCGGGGTGGTCGCCACCCAGCCCGGTGGCGCGGCTGGCCAGGAACCACAGGTCGCTGCGGAAGTAGACCATCACGGCCACCAGCGTCCCGCCGTGCACCAACACGTCGAAGGTCAGCGAGCCCGACGGCCAGCCCAGCAGGTAAGGCACGCCCTGAAGGTGGCCGGACGACGACACCGGCAGGAACTCGGTCAGGCCCTGGAGCACGCCGAGGACGATCGCCTGGATCAGGAGCACGGTGGTTGGCAGGCCGGCGGGGGTCGGGCCACGCGACGGAGCCGGCGCAGAATACTGTCGGAGGCAACGACGACGACAGGCGGACCCGGTGCGGGTGCTGGTGATCGGGGCCACGGGCTACATCGGGGGTCGACTGGTGCCCGAACTGCTCGCCCGCGACCACGAGGTGGTCTGCGGTGCCCGGACGCCGCAGAAGCTCGACGGCCGACCGTGGCGTGACGCGGTCGAGGTCGCCCGGGTCGACGTCGACGATCGCGACAGTGTCGAGGAGGCCGCGAGGGGCTGCGACGTCGTCTACCACCTGGTCCACGCCATGGACGGGGGCGGCGATTTCGAGGACCGTGACCGGCGGGCCGCCGAGCACGTCCGCGACGCGGCCGCGTCGACCGGTGTCGGCCGGGTCGTCTACCTCGGTGGGCTCGGCCACGGCGACGATCTCTCGCCGCACCTGCGATCACGCCAGGAGGTCGGGCAGATCCTGGCGCAGGGCGAGGTCCCCGTCACCGAGTTGCGGGCCGCGATCATCATCGGCTCGGGCAGCGCCTCGTTCGAGATGCTGCGCAACCTCGTCGAGGTGCTGCCGGTCATGACCACGCCGCGGTGGGTGGACACCCGCTGCCAGCCGATCGC
>JAGXST010000061.1 GCA_018335555.1 Actinomycetota bacterium
CGCGGCCACGGCCGGCGGCCTGCCGGATCGCCGTGTCGGCCTGCGTGTCGAGGTCGCCGCCCGCGGCACCACCGCCGCAACCGGAGCGCCGGATCGCGGTGTCGACGGTCGCGGACGCCGCCGGCGAACAGTCGGCGCAGGCCGGCCCCTCGTGGCCGTGCGCGCCGCTGACGACCCGCTTGGCGACCCGGTCGGCCTCGTGCTCGAGCGGGTCGTCGACGGCACCGACCCGGAGCTTGGCCTGGATCAGCGCACCGACCGCCCGGTTGCCGGCCATGTGCTGCAGCGCCTCGAGCTCACCCGTGCCGCCCGGTGGCGACGTCGGCCGCCGTTCGCGGCGGGCGTTGTCCCGTGTCGATGCGTAGTCAGAGGTCGACATCGCTGCCTCCGAGCCGCATGGCGGACCGAGTCCACGCGGCAACGGATCCACGCTAGCCCCGCCCCGCACGCCACGGTGGCCGTTTCCTCCGGTGACGTCCGTGCCGTGCAGCCACGCGGGCCGGCTGTGCGTCCTGGCCACGCCCGAAGCCCCACGATGAGGACGTTCAGCACTTCCCGAGACCGCCCGTGAAGAGGACCATCGAAGGGCGGAGCGCGACGAACGTCGCCTCGCAGGAGACCTCCGATGCGCCGCGGGCTGCGTGCCCTTTCCGTGTCCGTCCTCGCCCTCGCCCTCGTCCTTCCCGCCACCGCCGCTCCGGGCCAGGCGGACGCGGCAGGCGTCACCACCACGATCTACCTGCTCGCAGACCAGCCCGAGGGTGGGCCGTTCCTGATGCCGGTGGACCGTGACGCGGTTGCGACGCTGGACCTGCCGAGGGCCGCGGTGCTCGCGCTCCTCGCCGGGCCGACCGCCGCGGAACGCCAGACGGTTCCGACCATCTCCACCGCGATCCCGGCCGGGGTGGATCTGCTCGGACTCACGATCGAGGACACCGTCGCCACGGTCGACCTCGACGGGGCCTTCGACGACGGAGGCGGCAGCGCGTCGATGTTCGCGCGGCTGGGGCAACTCGTCTACACCCTGACCCGTTTCGACGCCGTGGACACGGTGGCGCTCAACCTCGACGGCGAGCCGGTGGAGGACTTCTCCGCCGAGGGGCTCGTCCTCGACGGCCCCATCGGACGGGACTGGTTCACCGGCCAGGACTCCGGGATCCTCCCGCCGGTGCTGCTGGACACGCCGGCCTGGGGTGCGTCCTTCCCGCCGTACGTGGAGGGGACCGTCCGCGACGCCTCGGAACCCGTCGTGCTCAGCATCTACGACACCGACGGGCGCGAACTCGGCGTGGCGATGCTCGTGCCCGAGGCCGACGGCCGGTTCTTCAGTTGGCTGCCGTTCGAGTTCCCGGCTTCGGGGTTCGGCGCAGTCATGGTCGAGCCCGCCGACAGCCCCGGGCTGCGGGAGCACCTCGTGCGCTTCGCCGCCGATCCCGTCCGTGGTACCGCGCTCGCCTGCCCGGACGTCCCCACCCGGTACTTCAGCGACGTCGCGGACACCTCGGTCCACGCGGCCGCGATCGCGTGTGCGGTCCACTGGCGCGTGCTGGTCGGATACGTCGACGGCACCTTCGCCCCGACGGCCGCGGTGACCCGCGCGCAGGTGGCCAGCGCGATCGCCCGGCTCCTCACGGCGGCGGGGATCGACCTGCCGACCGACGCCGACCTCACCTATGCCGACGTCGCGGCGGGATCGCCCCACGCGGCCGCGATCGCGCAACTGGACGCGCTGGGGGTGATCCGGGGCCTGACCACCGAGCAGTTCGGGCCGGGGCTGCCCGTCGCACGTGGCCAGCTCGCCTCGATGCTGCACCGGGCCCTGATGCTCTTCGACGGCGCGTCGCTGGTGGCGTCCGAGGAAGGGTTCGGTGACGACGACGGCAGCACCCACGAGCCGGCCATCGACGTGCTGGCGCAACTCCGGCTGGCCGCAGGCACGAGCCTCGCCGAGTTCCGCCCCGCGCAGACCGTGACCCGCGCACAGCTGGCGGCGCTGGTGTCGCGGACCGCCGACCTGCTGGTCGCGGCCGGACACACCACCGGGCCTGTCAACGTGTTCGACGTCCACCAGGCCGAGGTCGGCGACGTCGTCGTCGGCCTGACGATCGGGTCGCTCGAGGTGAGCGACCCCGACGCCGCGTACCTGACGGCGCACGTGGCCTTCACGGGCGAGGTGATCGTGTCCGGGACGGTGACCGCCCACGACGACCACGAACAGCTCGGCGACGCCGTGTGCATGACCGTCGACGCGGCATCGGAGCGGTCGCTACCGAGGATGCTCCAGGACACCCGCTACGCATGGTTCTGCTTCACCAACAGCGACGTCGCAGCCGCCGAGGCCTTCGATCGAGGCACCGTGACGGAGGCGACCGTGGCCACCGACGAGTTCACCATCCACTACGCACCCACGGAGATGTGGAACACCAGCCGGCTCCTGCGCGTCGAGGAGTTCACCGGCTGACGGGTCTGCCGACCCGTCGGCCCTTCAGCGCGTCGACATCGAGAGCCGTAACGAGGGGCGTTGGTCCCGTCGCGTACTGGCCGAGCGACTCGTTGACAGCAGCCGCCCCCTGCGGAAGATCGATGGTGGGCCGACCGGGCGGCGGCACGCCGATGCCGCCGTCACGGACGGCTCGTTCCGGCCGGCCGCGACCGTCACCCGGGCGCAGGCGGCGACCTACCTGGTGCGCACGCAACTGCTGATCAAACCAGGCCTACGACATCAGCGCCGCGGACCTCGAGAGCTACATCGGCACGCTCGGCTTCGACGCGGCGTTCGACGACCTCGCCGGCAACGTGCACGAGGACAACGTCGACCTGCTCGCACGGCTCGGGGTCGTCGGCGGGTACCCGGACGGGACCTTCCGCCCCGGCTCGGCGCTGCTACGCGGGCACATGGCCGCGCTGCTCGCACGCCACCTCGACGTCCTCGCCGACCTCGACCTGGACCACCTCGGCCCCATCCGCACGCAAAGCAGACCCTGACACCAGGAGCACACCATGAGCACCACCGGTTGGATCATCCTCATCGTCGTCCTGCTGATCGTCTTCGGCGGCTTCGGCTTCAGCAGGCGAGGCAGGTGAGGTGAAGAGGCCGCGGCCGCCCGGCTGATTCGCCAGGGCGGCCGCGTCAGCGTGCGTCGCGGGTCACGGGAGCAGGGTCAGCGGGGTCTCACGCAGCGCCTGCACCGAACCGTCCTTCGCCGAGTATTCGAAGACGGTCAGGGTCGCCTCGGTCGGCGCGTCCACGCTCACGTCGAGTGTGATGTCGAAGCTGCCCCAGCCCATGCCGTTGTCGGTCATCGCGAAGCCCTCGTCGAGCACGGTGCCGTCGGCGGTCTCCAGGCGGTACTGGAAGGTCGCTTCGAACACGGCGCCCATGCCGGTCACGCGCAGGGGCGTCTCGACCTCGGCGCCTGCCGCGGGCGTGTCGACGAAGACGGTGGGCAGCAGGTCGACGAAGTCGACGCGTGAGGCCGGTTCGTCGATCGTGATGCCCTCGCCGGAGAAGACCGTGACCGGTCGTCCGTCGAGGTGGAACGTCACCTCGTCGACGGTCGGGAACTGCGTGACGGTGTAGATGACCTGCGCGAGCCGCGAGAACATCGAGAACGATCCCCCGCCGGACTCGAACTCGCGGGAGAGGTCCACGGTCGCCAGGCCGTCGGCGATGTTGACGCCCAGCACCAGCGACTCGGCCGGTACGGATGTCGCGATGCCGTCGATCATCTCCTCGTCGGCGGACGAGGGACCGTCGACGAGTTCGCGCAGCGTCGCCAGCGCGATCCCCTCGGTGGACGGGATCTCACGCTGGACGGACACGAGGAAGGGGTCGGCCCGGCCGGCCGTCCCGCCACCGGGAGCGACGAAGTACAGCCGCACCGGGGTCGTGGTCCGGTCGCCGGTCGCGTCGTCCTGTTCGGTGTCGTCCGACGTGTCGGTCGTGTCGTCGACCTCGTCGTCGGGGTCCGTGTCGTCGTCGGGGTCGGTGGTGGCGTCCTGGTCGGCGTCGACGTCGGTGTCGTCGGCGTCCGTCGAGGTGTCCTGGTCGTCGTCGGTGGCGAGGGGGCCGGTGTCGACGGCGTCGCCGCCGCACGCGGCCAGCAGGAGCGACAGGACGACGCCGAGGAGCAGTGGGAGCGGGATGCGCTTCATGGCGAGCCTCCTGCGGTTCGCGGTCGGCAGCGGTTGGCTGCCTGGGTACCTGGCTGGCACCTGCTGTCAGCATGGGCCCGCCCCGTCATGGGAACGTCCGTGCCGTGTCACAGATCGGTAACGACCTGCACGGGCAGCCGGAGTTCGACCGCGAGCCCGCCCTCGTCGCGGTTGCGCGCGGTCACCGAGGCACCGAGCACCCGGGCGTGCTCACGCACGATCGCGAGCCCCAGCCCGCTCCCGCCCGATCCGCGGGAGGTGTCCGCCTTGGTGAAGCGGTCGAAGATCCGCTCGAGCTCGTCCCCCGGCACGCCAGGCCCGGTGTCGGCGACCTCGACGTGCAGCAGCGACCCGTCCAGCCAGGCGGTCACCGTCACCTCCGCTCCCTCGGCGTGGGTGCGGGCGTTGTCGACGAGGTTGCCGACGATCCGCTCCAGGCGTCGTCGGTCGGTCCGCACCGTGCAGCCGGGGGGCGCATGGACCGTTGCCTCGGGCAGCCGCCGCGCGACCACGGCGTCGAGGAACCTCGCGACGTCCACGTCCCACAGCTCGACCTCCGCGGTCGCGACGCTCGTCCCGGGGGTCTCGGTCGCGTCCAGCCGCGAGAGCTCGAGCAGTTCCTCGACCAGGTCCCGCAGCCGTCGCACGTCGTCGTCCAGCAGCTCGACGACGCGTCGGCTCCCGGCCGGGAGCTGTTCGACCTGCGCCGACAGCTCGTCGGCCTCGTGCACCAGGGCGGTCACCGGCGTGCGCAGCTCGTGCGAGACGTCGGCCACGAAACGTCGCTCGCGGGTGCGGGCGGCGGTGAGCTCGGCCACCGTGTCGGCCAGCGACGCGGCGAGCCGACCACCGCGCCATCCGGCGAGCGCGCCGAGCAGGACCAGCAGCAGCGACGCGCCGACGAGCACGCGAGCGAGCTGTGCCAGCGCGTTCTCCGTGTCGCTGACGTCGGTGAAGAAGTAGAAGTCCGGTCCGGCGGGTGGCCGGCGGGCGGCGACGATCAGGTGCGGGACCTCGTTGATCGCGACCCGCTCCGCCGCGACGCTGCCGCCTGCGACCAGTGCCTGCAGCTCGGCCGACACCACCTCCGGCGCGTTGACGACGTCCAGGCCGGACACGAAGTCGTCGCCGGGGCCGGCGCCGAGGTCGACGTAGACGTCGATGTCGCGGCGCTGGAAGTCGGCGGCCAGGCCCGACGACTCGATGTCGCCGGGACGCACGGTCTCGAGCAGCCGTTCGGTGGCCAGCACCCCGACGTTGAACCGTGCCTCCTCGACGGCCCGGTCGAGGACCTCCGAGCGCAACGACCGTGACACCGCCACGTACGCCAGCAGCGACAGCGCCAGCGAGGTGATCGCGACCACGGCGGTGACCGTCAGCGCCAGCCGCCGGCGGATCCGACGGCCGGAGCGGGCGGCCGCCCGGTCGGCACGCGTCATGGACGGGCTGCCCGGTAGCCGACGCCACGGACGGTCTCGATGGTGTGCGGGTCGGACGGCTCCGCCTCGACCTTGGCGCGCAGGCGCTGGATGGTGGCATCCACCAGCCTCGAGTCACCGAGGTAGTCGTAGCCCCACACCAGCTCGAGCAGCTGTTCGCGCGACAGGACGTTGCCGGCGTGGCGGGCCAGTTCGGCCAGCAGCCGGAACTCGGTCGGGGTGAGCTCGATCCGTTGGTCGCCCCGCACGACGGTGTGGGCGGCGACGTCGATCCGCACGTCGCCGACCTTCAACACGTCGTCGCTGCGGCCGCCGGCGCTCGCACGACGTAGCGACGCGCGGACGCGGGCGACCAGCTCGGCCATCTCGAACGGCTTGGTGACGTAGTCGTCGGCGCCGGACTCGAGCCCGACCACGACGTCGAGCGTGTCCGAGCGGGCCGTGAGCATCACGACAGGGACCGCCGACGACGCGCGGATGGCCTTGCAGACCTCCAGGCCGTCCATGCCCGGCAGCATCACGTCCAGCACGACCGCGTCGGGCCGGTCGGCCCGGAACCTGGCCAGCCCCTGGTCGCCGGTGGCGGCGGTCAGCACCTCGAATCCGGCGTTGGACAGCCCGCGTTCGGTCAGCTCACGGATCGAGGCATCGTCCTCGACCACCAGGATGCGCGCGTCCATCGTGCGGTATCCGCTGTCTCGTCGTCATCGGTCCCGGGACAGTGTCGCCTGCGGCGCGCGCGCTCGCGCCGAACCGGTGCAGGCGCGCCGTCCCGCGGCGCCCTGGTCGCCTCGCCGCCACGCTCACGGCTCGAGGGTGAGCACGGACAGCAGGTAGGTGTTCTCGACGACGGCGGTGCCGTCCGCAGCCCGGTCGTAGCGCTCGAAGACCTGCTGCAGGTCGGCGCGCAGGGCACGTCGCCCGTCGTCGTCGAGACGCTCGGCCGCGCTGATGGTGGGACCGAACCAGCGCCAGAAGACGTCGACGGCGTGGTCGGTCGAGTGCCAGTACTGCAGCGCCGATCGGGGTTCGCTGACCAGGTCGGCGACGGCGTCGCCGAACAGGTCGGCCAGGCCGTCCGCGGTGCCCCACCGCAGCGGCGAGTCGATGCCGGGCGGCGGCGGGTTGTGGCGGGCATGGACGGCGAAGAAGTCCCCGCTCCAGCCGTGCGGCATCGGGCCGGCCAGGACGATGCGTCCGCCAGGGCGGGTGACGCGGACCAGTTCCGAGGCGGCGCGCGGCTGGTCCGGCGCGAACTGCACCCCGTAGACCGACACCACGGCGTCGAAGCGGTCGTCCTCGAACGGCAGCTGCTGTGCGTCCGCCTCGAGGAACTCGACGTCGACACCGTCCGCGGCGGCCCGTTGACGGGCGCGGTCGAGCAGGGAGGGCACGTAGTCGATGCCGGTGACCTGGCAGTAGCGGCGTGCCGCGACGAGGGCTGCGGTGCCGCTGCCGCACCCGACGTCCAGGACGCGTTCGCCGGCACGCAGCTCGCCCGCGTCGCACATGGCTTCCGCCATCACGACGTTGAGCCGCGCGATCTCGTGGAAGTCGCCCTGCGACCAGGTCTGGCGCT
Source organism: Actinomycetota bacterium (assembly GCA_018335555.1). Classification (GTDB taxonomy): domain Bacteria; phylum Actinomycetota; class Nitriliruptoria; order Nitriliruptorales; family Nitriliruptoraceae; genus Egicoccus. Next base: position 7,174 of record JAGXST010000061.1, read on the forward strand.
GGGTGGTCGTGATCGTGGGGTAGTCGATGGCCGTGTTCGCCGCGGTCGTCATGGTGCGCTCCTTCTCGACGTGACCCTTTCGAGACTGGCACCATGGGCCCGCGATTCCAGTCCGATTTCTGGACCTTCGAGCTGGGGCAGGGAGGATCGGTTCGTGAAGAGCTACGACCAGTACTGCCCGATCGCTCGGGGGGCCGAGGTCTTCGCGACACGTTGGACGCCCGTGATCGTCCGAAACCTCCTGCTCGGCTGCCGGACCTTCACCGAGCTGCGCGACGGTGCACCCGGGATCTCACGCTCGCTGTTGACCGAACGGCTACGGCAACTCGAGAGCGTCGGCGTGGTCGAGAAGCGGCGGCACCCGAACGGACGCGGCTGGCTGTACGAGCCGACCCAGGCGGGCAGGGACCTGCGCGCGGTCTGCGACGCGATGGGAGCGTGGGGTTCACGGTGGGTCGAGCTCGGCCCCCGGCATCTCGATCCCTACTACTCGCTGTGGGCCATCGCCCGCGGTCTGCGCAGCGTGGAACTGCCCGAACAGCGGCTGAACACCCGCTTCGAGTTCCTGTCCATGCCGGCCGACAAGCGGCGCTTCTGGCTGCTCGTGCAGGCTCCCGAACCGGAGGTCTGCGTCAAGCACCCCGGACACGACGAGGACCTGGTCGTCACCACGGACCCGGAGTGGCTGGCCCGGTGGGTCCTCGGCGAGCTCACCCTGGCGCAGGGGCTCAGGGCCGGCACGGTCGAGGTGACCGGTCGCCAAGTCCTCGTGCGAACACTCGGTGATCTCGGCGACGCCGGCGCGCGGGCCCTGGCGAACTGGGGCGACCCCCGCACCTGAACTGACCGCACGCCGCGTGCATGTCGCGCTTCGCCGAGGCGCTGACCGGCGCCGGATACCTCGTCCTCGCGCTGACGCCCGGGGCTCCGGAGAGCGCCGCCAACGGGTGACGCGGCACCGTGCTCAGTCGGCGTGTTGCGACACGGGGCCGAAGCCGAGGTGGTCGAGGGGGCCGTTGCCCGCGCCGAGGCGCCAGGTGGCCGCGCCGGCGATGGCGGCGGTGACGTAGCGTTTCGCGCCGGCCAGCGCGTCGAGCGGATCCAGGCCGTTTGCGAGTCCCGCCGCCGCCGCGGCGGCGAAGGTGCAGCCGGTGCCGTGGGTGTTCGGGGTGTCGATGCGGTCGACCGCGAGCTCGTGCTCGTCGCCGTCCACGACGACGACGTCGACGGCGCGCGGACCCACGAGGTGGCCGCCCTTGACCACGACGACCCGGGTGCCGAGCTCGGCGAGCGAGTGGGCCGCGGCGCGGGCGTCGTCGAGCGTGCGCAGCGGGCGGCCGAGCAGCGCCGCAGCCTCGTCGAGGTTCGGCGTCGCGATCGTCGCATGCGGCAGGAGCAGCTCGCGGTAGGCGGCCAGGGCGCTGTCCTCGAGCAACCGGTGGCCGGTCGCCGACACCAGCACCGGGTCGACGACCAGGTTCGACAGCTCGCCGGCGGCCGCGCGCGCCGCCACGAGTTCCACGAGTTCGGCCGTGGCGAGCATCCCGGTCTTCACCGCTGCGACCGGCAGGTCGCCGAGCACCGCGTCGATCTGCGCCGTGACGGTCGCGGCCGGGATCACGTGGACGTCGGTCACGCCGACGGTGTTCTGGGCGGTGACCGCGGTGATCACGCTGGCCCCGAAGACGCCGAACTGTCCGAAGGCCCGCAGGTCGGCCTGGATGCCGGCCCCACCGCCCGAGTCGGAGCCGGCGATCGTGAGCGCGACGTGGGGCGTGGTCATGGCAGCTCCCTGGCGTCGAGGAGTCGGCGAACGGTGTCCGCGGGGTCGGGTGCGGCCATCACGCCACCCATCACGGCGACGCCGTGTGCGCCGGCGTCACGCCACCTCGACGCGTTCTCGGGGGTGACGCCACCGAGCGCGAGGACCGGCACACCAGCCGCGCAGCCGACGAGCCGGCGGAAGCGTTCGGGTCCGAGCGCCGGCCCATGGCCGGGCTTCGAAGCGGTCGGCGCGACCGGCGAGACCAGCAGCAGGTCGGCCTGTTCCCGGACGGCCGCGGCCACCTCGGCGTCGTCGTGGCAGGACCGCCCGACCAGCATCCCGGCGGCCGCCCCGCCCGGGTGGGCGTCGTGGGCGGCGAGGTGGATCGCGTCCGCGCCGAGGTGGCGGGCGAGCTCGGGATCGGACGCGACCAGCAACATCGCGCCGGCCCGCGCGACCAGGCCGGCGACCTGTTCGCCGAGGGAGCGCCGAGCCGTCGGCCCGAGGTCCTTGTCGCGGAACAGCACCGCCGGCGCGCCGGCCTCCACGGCCGCGACGACCACGTCGGCCACCGAACGGCCGGCGCGTGCGGCGGCGTGCCGGTCGGTGACCACGACCAGGGTCGGGACCGCGGTCATCCGGCCGAGCCGTCGGTGTCCGGCCCGAGCAGGTCCGCGCGACCCTCGTCGGTGGTGGACGCCTCGGCGTACAGCCGGCGTGGGATGCGACCCGCGCGCCGCGCCAGCCACCCGGCTTCGACGGCGTGCCGCATCGCCGTGGCCATCGCCTCGGGGTCGCGGGCCCGGGTCACCGCCGACGCGAGCAACACCCCGTCGCACCCGAGCTCCATCGCCAGGGCGGCGTCCGAGGCCGTCCCGATGCCGGCGTCGAGGATGACCGGGACGTCGACCTGCTCGCGGATGATCGCGAGGTTGTACGGGTTGCGGATCCCCATCCCCGACCCGATCGGCGAGCCAAGGGGCATGACGGCGGCGCAGCCGAGGTCGGCGAGCCGGGTGGCCACGATCGGGTTGTCGTTGGTGTAGGGCCACACGATGAAACCGGCGTCGACGAGCTGCTCGGCGGCGTCGAGCAGCTCGACCGGGTCGGGCAGCAGGGTGCGCTCGTCGCCGATGACCTCGAGCTTGACCCAGTCCGTCTCGAACGCCTCGCGCCCGAGCTGGGCCGTGCGCACGGCCTCGCCGGCCGTGTAGCACCCGGCGGTGTTGGGCAGGACGCGGACCCCGGTCCGCTCGATCACGTCGAGCAGCGACCCGGGCTGCCGGTCGGTCACCCGGCGCAGCGCGACGGTCACGACGTCGGTACCGGACGCGACGATGGCGCGCTCGAGCACGTCGAGGCTGCTCGCGCCGCCGGTGCCGAGCACGAGCCGGGACCGCAACGGCGTGCCGGCGATCGTGAGCGGCTCGTCCATGGGTGCCTCCTGTTCTCGAACGGGTGCGGGTCAGCCGCCCTGGACGGCGCCGACCAGCTCGACCTTCGCCCCGTCGTGGAGCGTGGTGGTGTCCCAGCTCGAGCGTGGGAGCACCTCGCCGTCGACGGCGACCGCCACACCGCGGCGGTCGTCGACCTCGCCGTCGACGACCGCCCCCACGGTGACGGGTCCGTCGAACGAGCGCGGCTGACCGTTGAGCTCGAGGTTCACGTCGGTGCTCCTGCCCGGTCGGGGTGGGCGACGTCGAGGACCGGATCGACCTCGGCGCCGGTGAGGATCGCGGCGACCGCCTCGGCGGTGATCGGGGCCAGCAGCACGCCGTTGCGGTGGTGCCCGGTCGCGACGACGAGCCCGTCGATCGGGCCCGGGCCGATCACGGGCGCGTTGTCGCGGGTGGTGGGCCGCAGGCCGGCGATCGTCTCGACGAGTTCGAGCTCGTCGATGCCGGGGACGATGGCGGCCGCGTCGTCGAGCAGCTCGCGGACCGCGCCGGCGGTCACGGTGGTGTCGAAGCCCCGCTCCTCCTGGCTGGCGCCGACGACGAGCCGGCCGTCGTCGCGTGGGACGAGGTAGACGCTGCGGTGCCGGACCAGCCCGCGGACGGTGGTGGTCAGCACCTGCTGCCCCGACGGGTCACGCAGGTGGAGGAGCTGCCCCTTCACCGGCCGCACGGCCGGCCGGTGCGCGTCCGGGAGGCCCTCGATCGTGGCGGACCAGGCGCCGGCGCTGAGTACGACCTGGCCCGCGGGGTGTCGTTCGCCGTCGGCGGTCATCACGCCGCTGACGCGGCCGCCCTGCTGCTCGATCCGTGCGACCTCGCGGTGGTCCAGGGCGACACCGGCGTCGGCGCAGGCGCGCAGCAGCGCGGTGACGCACGCCCGCGGTTCGACCCGGTGGTCCTCGGCGGCCAGGAGTCCGACCCGGACACGGGGACTGAGCATCGGTTCGCGGGCGCGGGCCTCGCGGCTGCGCAACTGCTCGACCTCGAGCCCGAGTTCGGCCTGGAACGCATGCAGGTCGGACAGCGCGGCGACGTCGTCGCGGTCGAAGCCGACCAGCAGCGTGCCGGTCGCGCGGTAGCCGACATCGGCGTCCGTGGCTGCCTCGAGTTCGGCGACGAAGGCGGGCCAGCGACGTGCCGCGGCCACGTTCAGCGCGAGGCGGTCCTCCTCGCCGTACTCCACCTCGGTGACGGGGGCGAGCATGCCGGCGGCGACGTTGGAGGCGGCGGCGCCCGGGGCGGGGTCGAACACGGTGACGTCGAGGCCGGCCCGGGCCGCCCGCCAGGCGCCGGCGAGGCCAATGATGCCGCCCCCCACGAACGCCGCGTCGGAGGTCATGTCGCCCCCTCGTGGCCGGCGAGCAGGTCGAGCAGTTCGCGGGTGGCCGCACCCGGATCGGGCGCGTCGACGACGGCGCCGACTACGGCGATCCCGTGCGCGCCGACGGCCAGGACCTCGGGGACCCGTGCGGCGGTGATGCCCGAGATCGCGATGACGGGGACGTCGACCGCCGCGACGATCGCGGCGATCGTGCCCGGGCCGATCGGGTCCGGCAGCCCCTCCTTGGTGGCGGTGGCGTAGGTGGGGCCGGCCCCGAGGTAGTCCGCCCCCTCCGCGACGAGCCGACGGGCCGTATCGGGGTCACGTGCGGTCCCACCGATCACGAGCCGGTCACCGGCGAGCTCCCGTGCCGCGGTGATCGGCAGGTCGGTCAGGCCGAGGTGGACGGCGTCGGCGCCGGCGGCGAGCGCGAGGTCGACGCGATCGTTGACGACGCTGAGGGCGCCGGCCGTGCGGCAGCGCGCCACGATCGCGCGGGCCACCTCGAGGTGGTCGCGGTCGGTGCGGTTCTTCACGCGGATCTGGATGGCCGGGGCGCCGGCGGCAAGTACCGCGTCGACGACACGCAGGTCGTCGGAGCGTTGCGCTGCGGAGGTCAGCACGTGCAGTCGTGGCAGGGGGCGGCGCACGTCAGTCGCCCTTCGGTGTGCTGGCGGCGATGGCGCGTTCCCGGACGAGCGTGTCGAGCTCGGACAGCTCGACGGTCGGGCGGCCGAGCAGCGACACGAGGAAGGTGACGACGCCGCTGGCGAGGAGTGCGCCTGCGAACGGCGCCAGGGTCGGGACCGCGTCGGCGAAGGTGACCCGGGCGACCGCACCCTCGAAGGTGCCCGCCGCGACCAGGCTGGCACCGAGCGCCCCGACCGTGCCGGCGACGATCCCCGACCAGACCGCCGTGCTGGTGGTGCGGTGCCAGAGGCCGAGCAGGGCCGGCAGGAGCAGCACGGCGGCGAGCAGGTCGGCGATGAGGAACAGTTGCAGCACGGAGGTGGCGACGAGTCCGACGGCCAGCGCCGGCAGCACGACGGCCACGGTCAGCAGGCGTGCGTGCCCGAGGCGGAGGGTGGGCCGTTCGGAGACGAGCAGGGCGGCGAGGCCGTTCTCGAGCGTGTCCACCGACGACGCGACGAGGGCGATGCCGAGCACGAGGACGACCGCGACGACCACGCTGGGCAGTTCGGCGGCGAGCGCGAAGATGGACAGCGCGGGGATCTCGGCGAGACCGACCGAGGCGGACAGCACCCCGAGCCCGCCGGCGATCAGCATCAGGGGAACCGTGACGGCGGCGCCGATGAGGGCGCCCTGCCGCAGGGCCCGGTCGTCGCGAGCGGACCAGACCCGCTGCCAGTAACCGTGGTGGAACAGGTTCGCGGCGGTGACGGCGAGGATCAGCGTCGCGGCGCTCTCGAGGCCCACCCGGTCGACGCCGAGCAGGCCGCTGTCGCGCACGCTGGCCACGGGCCCGTCCACCCCGACCAGGGCGGCGACGGCGGCGACCGTCAGCAGCACGATCACGAGCCAGCTCTGCCACCGGTCGGTGCGCAGGGAGGCCCGCAGGCCGCCGTACGTGGTGTAGGCGAGGGTGGCCGCGACCACGGCGACGACGGTGAGCTGGCGCGGGATCCCGCCGAGCAGTTCGACCAGGCCGCCGATCGCGACGAGTTCCGCCGCGACGAAGACGCCCATGTACAGCAGGGAGACCGCGGTGACGAGGCGACTCGCCGAGCGGCCGAAGCGCACGCGCAGGAACTCGCTCAGCCCCTGGCCCGAGGGCACGATCCGGCGCAGCCGCGGTCCGACGAACGCGAACACCAGGAACGGTCCGGCGGCGGCGACCGCGTAGCCGACGACGGGGCCGATGCCGAGGATGGCGCCGAGCTCGGGCGGCGCGAACAAGATCCAGGCGCCCAGGCCTGACGCGAGGAAGGACAGGCCGAGGGCGAGCGGCCCCTGGCTGCCGCGGGCGACGGTGAAATCGTCGACGTCGGCGCGTGGCCCCTCGCGGCCGGCACGCACGCCGATGACCACGGATGCCGCGAGCACAGTGCCGAGCAACAGCACACTGAACGATGTCGCCACCACGACGCGCTCCCTCCGCCGGCATTACCCGGATCAGGTTCCGAGGTAGGGCGCCCGCCTGGCGCGTTCTCAGCCCTCGGTTCGAGAGGGCTCCCTCGGCGTCTTCGGTCACGACCATACCGAGCCACCGCCCTCCCCGGCCACCCGGCTGAGCCACCCGTACAGCGGCGCTACTTCCGCGACATCCGCGACATCGACCCGTGTGACGAGGCCGTCCGATGGTCCGACGGAACCGGGGACGGGCGTTGGCCCGTCCCCGGTCGGTGTGCCGCCCGCGCCGTCAGCTGTCGTCGGAGCTGTCGGTGTCGTCGGTCTCGGTCTCGGTCTCCGTGCCAGCGTCGGTCTCGGTCTCGGTGCCCGTACCGGCGTCGTTCTCGGTCTCGGTCTCCGTACCGGCGTCGGTCTCGGTGTCCGTACCGGTGTCGGTTCCGCCGTCCTCGCCATGGAGCGGTGCGTCCACGACGTGGATGATGCCGTCGGCCGTCTCGATGTTGGCGCAGACGACCGTTGCCTGGCCGCCCTCGCCCTCGATGGTCACGGTGGCGTCGCTGGCTGCGATCGTGAGTTCGTTCTCGCCGACCGCATCGGTATCCGTTCCGGCGTCGCTCTCGGTGGCGTCATCCTCGGGCTCGGTGGCGTCGCCCTCCGTGGCGTCGCTCTCGGTGGCGTCGCCCTCAGTGGCGTCGCCCGCCGTGGCGTCGGCGGTGCTCGGGCCGCCGGCGGTCCCGCCGACCGTCACCGTCTGCTGGTCGACGAGGTCCTGCGCCGTCAGCGCGCCTTGCGCGTGCAGGTGCCAGTCGATGATGGCTTGGCCGTCACTGCCAATGGCCCCGGTGGTCGAACCGGTGTCGGTGTCACCGATCGCGTCGTCCGTGTCACCGGTCGCGTCGTCCGTGTCGCCGACGGCGTCGTCGGTGTCACCGGTCGCGTCATCGGCATCACCCTGGGTGTCTCCAGCTGCACCGAAGGCCTCGTCGGTGGGCGCGAACAGAGTGACCTCGCCACCCTCGAGCTGCCCCTGGAATTCGGAGCCGCGCAGCATTCCGGCGAGGGTCGACAGCGCCGGCAGCGCCTCCACGGCCTCGATCAGCGTCAGGTCGCGCAGCTGGACGTCACCGGTCGTGCCGGTGTCCGTACCGGCCCCGGTGTCGGTACGCGCGTCGCTGTCCGTATCGGTGTCGCTGTCCGCACCTGCGTCCGTGTCCGTACCGGTCTCGCTGTCCGCGCCCGCATCCGTGTCGGTGTCCGTACCGGTCCCGGTGTCCTCACCTGCGTCCGCGTCGGTGTCCGTGCCCGCGTCGGTGTCCGTACCGGTCCCCGTGTCCGTGCCGGTGTCGGTACCAACCTCGCTGCCGATGGCAGATCCGGCCCCGGACACCTCCGCAGCCGCGAGGATGTCCTGGCACTCGTCACCGAAGGCCCCGTCGGGCAGGGCCACGGTTTCGGCCTCGGTCTCGGTGTCCGTACCGGACTCGACGTCGGTCTCGGTCTCGGTCGGACTCGCGGAACCCTCCGGCGTCTCGTCGCCTGAATCGCAGGCGGCGACGGCGAGTGCGAGCGCCGCCGTGACCGCCAGGCCGCGATGGCCTCTTCTGGTGAATCGTGTCATCGTCGTTCCTCCGCTCTCGTGATGGCGGCCCTTGAGATGACCGCAGCACCGGGCACGGTGGAAGTCCGCTCCGACTGGTCCTGCCTGAGGGCCCGGTCGAGCGGACCTGTCCGCACTTCGCCCCCCGGTCGCTCTCCGGTAGTGGTTGCTGACCAGCGGCCCCTGTCCAGCCGGTCGCGCTGCCTCGCACTGCGACCGAGTCGTCGCCGAGTTCGAAGCGGGTGGCCGGACTTGTCGCACCAAACCGGGAGTCTGGTCCACGGCGTTCCGCGACCGCTACCTGGATTACGGCAGGGTTCGGCTCGCTTGATCCCGGCGGTACGTGCCCAAGCAACCGTCGGCGAAAGGACATCGAGCGATTCCTCGTTCGAGCCGATGACTACTGCCACGTCGGGGTTGGGGGCCAACGTGGACGAGTTCCACATCAGGATCGACGAGCAGTACCTGCACAACCAGGCGGGCATGGGCGCACGGGAGAAAGAGCGGGAGCCCGCTGCCGGCAAGTCGCGCGCGAAACAACTGCTCGAGCGGGTGTTCGACGCCAGAACGCGCGAGCGATCCTGGCGCCGAGGCGCTGAGGGCGAGGAAGCGGTCGCCCGCAGGCTCGAGCGGCTCCCCCGCCCCTGGGCGGTCGTGCACGACCACACCGTCGGACGGCGAGGAGCGACCCTCGACCGCCTGGTCCTCGGCCCCGCCGGCATCTTGGTGTTCAACACCAAGAACCTCACCGGGCGTCTCACGGTCTACGACCAGGCCGTGCTGCAGAACGGGCACAAGACGGCGTTCGTGCCAGCGGCGCTCCGCGAAGGCCACACCGTGCAGGACCGGCTCTCGACGGCACTGCGTCGACCGGTCCACGCCTGGAGCGTCCTGGTCGTGCTCGGTGCCGAGATCACGATCAAGAAACCGTTGCCAACCTGACCCTCGAACGTTGGCCCGCGACCCGGACACCTGGGATCCGCGGCACGCCTCACACCAGCTCCGGCCCGCCGCGCCGGCACGGCCCGGCCACCCCCGCACCGACCGAGCCTCGGCTACCGCGACCTGCAGACCGACGAGCTCCACCTCGAGGTGTCGGACGGAAACGCCGCCGTCGGCTCATGCTGACATACGCTGTGACCATGAGCGACACGAAGAATCCCGTCTACCTCGACGCCGACCTGTTGGCGCGTCTTGAGGGGCTGGCCGACGAGGCCGGTGTCGATCGCGACGCGTACGTTCAGGACGCCTTGCGGCGCTACCTCGCGGGGCGGGACCTGGTTGCACTGCAGCGCGAGGTCAGCTCACGGTCCGGCGTCGGGTTCGACGACGCGCTGGCTCTCGTCTACGCCGAGTGTGATGTCGCACGGGCCGAGTCGACGTCCGGTGAGGCCCCGGGTTCGCGACCTCAGTGACGCGGGCGGTCGTCGACGCCAAGGTGTTCATCAGTGCGCTGATCTCCCCGGAGGGAGTCGCGGCGCGGCTCGTCCAGCGCACGGCCAACCGGGACTTCGAGCTGGTGATGTCGCCCCGGCTCGTGTGGGAGTTGGCGACGGTCACGCGACGGCCTACTGGATCTGGAGGTGGCCGAAGTCGAGGTGCTCGCTCCGCGCGAGTTCGTCGAACGGCTCGACGCCGGCGGGATCTCCAGCCAGGAGTGATCTTGTCGAAGTCAACAGGTCGCGATCGACGACAGAGCTGGGTAGGCGGGAGGGATCAGACGAGGTAGGCCCGCAACGCCTCGCGGACGATGTCCGACTTGTGAACGCCGTCCTGACCGGCTCGCTGCTCGAGCAGGCTGGCAAGCTCGTCATCGAGCCGGGCGTTGACGGTGGGCGAGGGCCCCTCGCCCTTTGCCAGCCGTGGGCGGCCCCGCCCGGTCGGACGCACATGGATCTGGCGAGACGAATACCCCGTCGCGGCGTCATCGGCGAGGCGTTCCGCAAGCTCGTCGGTGACCTTGACGCTGGTGCGTCGCTTCCTGGACTCGTTCATTCTCTGTCCTCCCCTGGGAGGTAGCGCTCATAGGCCTTGCGCAACTTCATCGCGTGGATGGCGACTTCGCCGTCCTCGAGGTCATCGACCGTGATGACCTCCAGCATGCGGCCCCTGCGGTCGGGGCCGACGTGGAGAACGCCATCAATGTCATCGACGTTGGTTTCAACTGGGCCAGCTGCGACTGCATTGTCAATGGCGTGATGGATATCCGGGTCGGCGATCCCGTGGCGGCGGGCGCTGTCCCTGATCTCCATCCCTAAACTGTATCACAGTATTCGGTCTTGGCGGTCCCGTGCCAGGCCATGCGTCATAATCGAACCACGGGGCGAGTGCGGCGCGAGCGAGGGCGGTCCCGCCGGGCGTGGCCGGGCCGGGCCAGCGTCCGCGGTCCTCGGACTCGAAGGCGCCGAGGCGATGGAGCAGATGGACGTCGTCGGCGAACAGCCCGCTGGCGGTGCGCCGGTCGACCGGCTCACGGTCCCCGACCGCCCATCCCAGCCCGGTGAGCAACTCGGCCACGGTGACCGCGGCGTCGTCGGCCGAGCCTGCGGCCATCAGCGCAAGCAGTAGCACGCCGGCCTGCCATTCGGCATCCGTCTCCCCACGCCCGCCGAGCGGCAGGGACGCGGCCACGTGCCACCAGAGCCCCACGGGATTGTCGGCAAGGTTCTTCCCCCGGGGCGTGGGCACCAGCCGGCCGTTGTACTTGCGCACCAGCTTGAGCCGTTGTCCTGCCTCACGCAGCGCGAGCACCGGCACGGTCAGGTCCTCACGGTTGGGCTTGCCGATCCACTCGTCGCCGAGGTCGAGCGCCTCGAAGATCGTGCTGACGACGGCCGGCGGCAGGTAGCCGGCCGCGGTCAGCTTCACCCCGTCCCCGACCGCCCCGAGCAGCACCCGCAGCGGACGCACCGTCTGCTCCGCGACGGCCGCATCGACGTCCACGTCGCCGTCGGCCGAGGCGGCCAGGGCTCGCAGTCGCCGCTCGGTGGCCGCATCGCGCGTGCGCATCAGCAGCGCCGCGAGCTTTTCGCCGACGCGAGCCGGGACCGGCGGACGGCCATCGAGGTCGAGCGCCTGCAGCCGGTCGCCGATCACGACCGGGTCGAACGGCACGAGACCGAGCTCGTCGGGGGCGACCTCACGCCCCCACCACGACGCGACCTCGGCGAGTGCTGTGCGGTGGTCCGGGTGGCTGGGATCGGCGGCCGCCACGACGATGCGGTAGCCGTGGATCCCGCCGCAGTCCTCGGGCGGCCCGGCGCCCGCTCCCTCGAGCAACCTCGCTCGACCCGCCGGAACACCGGCGGCGACGACGTCCTCGACCTCGATGGCCAGCCACCAGTTGTCGCCGTAGTCGTACTGGTAGTGCAGCCGCTCCCCCGCCGCGGCGAGCAGCTCGTCGACCCGGACGTCCCACGTCGGCCGGCTCGGGTCGTCCTCCCACGCCTCGGCGAGATCGGCCGTGCACGCGAACACCGCGCCGGGGTCGTCCTGCGGTCCGGTCGCGAACCGGTGCAGGTGGTAGTCCTGCCAGCCGAACAACACCTGCAGGACGTCGTGCAGGTCGTCGAGCCCGAGATCGGAGGCCACCTCGATCCGTCGCCACACCGGCGGGAACGCCCCGTCGAGCTGCACGCGCAGCCCCAGTGTCACCGGGGTTTCTCGGCGACGATGCCGCCGTCCCGGGCCAACGCTCGTCTCGGCCATGGCGCTACCCGCCCTTCGACCGTGAGAGGAGGTCGAACCGCCATCCCATGCACGCCCTTGTCTTCCCGGGATCCCGTGAAAGGTAGAGGCTGCCCGCCGGCTCGGACATGCCCGGCACCACTAGGATCGAGGTTCGCGAACGGCGACGCCGAGGAGGCAGCCGGGATGCGGTACGCCACCGCGATCGGGCACCTGCGGTTGGTGGCCGAGGCCTGCGCCGAGTGGGCTTCGCGGTCGGTCCTCGGCGACGCGTCAGGCCCGTATGTCGTGGCGGCCTACGCCTTCGGGGACATCCTCGACGCACCTGAGGAGCCGGACATCAGCGACGTCGTGTTCGTGGTGGACGAGGGTGTCGAGACGTTGCCGTGGGGCATCGAGCCTCCGGCCGTACGCGCGTTCGTCGACCTCTCGAGGATCGACCGCCATCCGATCCGGTGGCTCGTCCAGCCGCGCGACGTGCCGGTCGGCCACCACCGCATCGTCCGTCCCGTAAGACTGTGGGACGTCGACCACGGGATCGACGAGGTCGCGATCGAGGCGCTGCGCCAGCGTCGGCCCGAAGACGTCCGGCTCCCCGCGCCTGACGAGGAGGAAGCACGCGCGGCACTCGAGCGGCACCTGGCCGTCACACGTGCGGCGCTCGACGCCGCCATCGAGCGGTTCTGGGACGCGAACTGGCGCCGCGAGCACAAGGGCGCCGGCCGCTACCCCGAACAAACCCTGTGGGAGCTCGCCTGGGGCGTCCGCGACCTCGAACGCGCCGTGGACGGCAAACGCTGACCGCGACGAGTGAAACCTGCGGCGGGACGGTGCAAGCCGTACCAGGTGCGCCAGGTAGCGCAGATCCTCCAGCGGTACCATCTGACACCGGAGGGCCATCGTGAGCGATCACCACATCAACGTCTTCTACAGCGACGAGGATGGCTGCCACCGCTCGACCTACGGCGTGTAGCCGCCGGGGTCCTCGGCTGCCGTCGACACCGCTGCGAAGGTCAGCTGCAAACGCCGTGCATCGAGGGGGCGGACCTCGCCCGGCGCCTGCCACAGCAGGGTTCCGTCGGGCTGATGGAGGTAGAGGCCGCGGGCACCGCCAGCCGTCCGGTCCGCACGCCGTGGCCACGACGTCCTGGCCGCGATGAGCCCGAGGTGCTCGTGCTCGGCAGTGCCCGGCGTGAGCCGCCGCCACCAGCGTTCCAGGTGGGGCAGCGCGGCCAACGCAGCACGCTTGTCGCCGTTGCAGCCCCGGTCGGCGACGACGAGGTTGTCGAGGCGATCGTCGGGCCACCGCGACCATGGCAGGAAGTGGTCGACCTCCCACGGCCCACGCTCGCGGCCGCAGTAGAAGCAGCAGCCGTGCTGCAGTTCGAGCAGGGGCGTGCGAACGTTGGCGAGGGAGATGCGCGCGCTGCCGAACAGGAACGTCTCGAGGCGCAGTTCGTCAACGAGATCGTCGTTTCGTCGGGCGACGTAGCGCACGACGGTCGCGACCACGTCGCGCTCGAGGCGTGCCACGCCCAACGCGTCGGCACGCCGCGCGGCGTCCAACGACGCGTGCTCCGACAGGCCGAGGCGCGTGCGCAGTTCGGCGATCCTGACCACGAGGTCGCGCTGCCGCGACTGACGAAGGGGACCGTGTTCGCTAAACGGCCGGGCCTGGCGCCAGTACAGCTCGAAGATCCGCCGACCGAGGTCGCGGCCCGAAAGCGTCGTCGGCGCGCGCCCGTCGGCGTCGGTGTCCTCCACCGCCGCGTCGAGCAGCGAGAGCAACAGCGCGTACTTGTAGGTCGTGGTGAAGCTGCCGGTGTCGAGCAACGCAAGCAGCTTCTCCCCGAAAGCGAGCGGCGAGCCCTGGTCGTCGACCTCACTCACACCACGCACTCCGATGTCCCGACGAATCGCCGCGACCGTACGCGATGCGGCAGCGAGCACGGCCCCTGATCGGAGCCACCCGCTCGTACCCGGCGGTCGCCGTTCTCCGGCGCCTACGGTGGGATCGACACGGACTGCGGGAGGGAGAACGATCGTGGAGGAATCGACGACGACGGTCATCACCGGCGACGGACTGCAGTTGCACATCTACCGCTGGGCGCCCGATGGCCGGCCGAAGGCCGTGGTGCAGGTGCAGCACGGTCTCGCCGAGCACGCCGGCCGCTACCGCCGCTTCGCCGAGGCGCTGACCGACGCGGGCTACCTCGTCTACGCGGCCGACGCCCGCGGCTCGGGCCGCAGCGCCGCCAACGGCTACGGCGCGTGGGGCACCGACGGTTGGCCGGGCTGGGTCGACGACGTCGCCCGCCTGACCGCCCACATCCGCCACGACGAACCCGACCTGCCACTCGGACTGTTCGGGCACAGCATGGGCTCGTTCGCCACCCAACACCATCTGCTCGACCACGCCGACGACGTCGACGCCGTGGTGCTCTCGGGAAGCACCGAGGTGAGCTGGCTCGTGCCCGTGCTCGCCGCCGACGAGCCGGCCGACCTCAGCGTCTTCAACGCACCCTTCGAACACCGCACCGGCTTCGAGTGGCTGAGCCGTGACACCGCGGAGGTCGACGCCTACGTCGCCGACCCGGCGTGCGGTTGGCAGGCGCCGCCGCTGACCGCGATCGACACCCTTGCCGCAGCAGCGGATCCCGAACGTGTCGCCGCCATCCGCGACGACCTGCCGATCCTGATCGTGTCCGGCTCCGACGACCCGCTCGCCCAGGGCGGCGCCACGGTCGAGGCACTGGCCGAGCAGTACCGGCAGGCCGGCCTGACCGACGTCGAGGTGAAGCTCTACCCCGGTGCACGCCACGAGGTGCTCAACGAGACCAACCGTGACGAGATCACCGCCGACATCATCGCGTTCCTGGACCACACCCTCGCGCGCTGACCCGCACCGCACCAGCGCAGCGGCCATGGCGCCGAGTGAAGCGCTGCCAGCCCTCGGCCCGCGGCTGCCCGTCCAGTCGTGCACTCGAGGTCGCGGAACGCGACGTGGTCGTGGGAACCCATGAGGCAGGGGGGCATCTTCGCTCAGCCGGTTTGCTCGCCCTGCGCGAGGATGGCGGCCATGGCGGCGGCCAGCGACTCGACCTGCGGGCGGGCGAGCGGATCGAGGAAGAGCCGCCGTACCACCTCGACGTGTCTCGGCGCGGCGTCCTCGATCGCCTTGCGTCCCGCAGCGGTGATCGCGACGTACGCCCCGCGGCGATCCTCCTCGCACACCTCCCGGACCACCAGCCCTCGCTGCTCCATGCGGATCACCTGCTTGGAGAGGCGGCTCTTCTCCCACCCGAGGCGGTCGCCGAGCTCGAACGCCCGACGCCTGCCGTCCTCGACGTCGGTGAGCTGCACGAGGACGTCGTACTCCGCCATCGACAGCCCCGAGGACGCCTGCAGGTCCCGGTTGAGGGTCGTGCGCAGGTGTGCGTGCAGGTCGAGGAAGCCCCGCCACGCCTGCGACTCGGTGGCGTCGAGCCAGCGGACCTCGTCATCGCTCATGG
>JAGXST010000062.1 GCA_018335555.1 Actinomycetota bacterium
TCGTACTCGGAGTAGCCGCCCGGGAACCAGGTGATCTGCGAGTCGCCCTCGAACGCGAGGATGTGGGTCGCGACCTTGTCGAGGAACCACCGGTCGTGGCTGGTGATCACGGCACAGCCCGCGAACTCGAGCAACGCCTCCTCGAGCGAACGCAGCGTGTCGACGTCGAGGTCGTTGGTCGGCTCGTCGAGCAGCAGCAGGTTGGCCTCGTTCTGCAGCAGCTTGGCGAGGTGGATGCGGTTGCGCTCACCGCCCGAGCACGAGCCGACGTTCTTCTGCTGCTCGCCGCCCTTGAACCCGAACGCGGCCACGTAGGCCCGCGACGACATCTCGGTCTTGCCGAGCTGGATCCAGTCGCCGCCGCCGGTGATCTCCTCGAACACGCTCTTGGAGGCATCGAGGTCCTGGCGCGACTGGTCGACGTAGGACAGCTGCACCGTCTCGCCGACGCGCAGCTCGCCCTCGTCGGGCGTCTCTTCCCCGACGATCATGCGAAACAGCGTGGTCTTGCCGGCGCCGTTGGGACCGATGATGCCCACGATCCCGCCCGGGGGCAGCGTGAACGTGAGGTCCTCGTAGAGCAGCTTGTCGCCGAAGCCCTTCATCACGCTCTTGGCGTCCACGACCACGTCGCCGAGGCGCGGGCCCTCGGGGATCATGATGATCGGCTTGGTCATCTGCTTCGGACGTTCCTGGTTGAGCAGCGCCTCGTAGGCCTGCACCCGGGCCCGTGCCTTGGTCCGGCGGCCCTGCGGTGAGGCCTTGACCCACTCGGCCTCGTCGGCGAGCTGACGCTGCCGGGCCGACTCCTCCTTCTCCTCCTGGCGGAGCCGCTCCTGCTTCTGATCGAGCCAGCCCGAGTAGTTGCCCTCGAAGGGGTGGCCCTTGCCGCGGTCGAGTTCGAGGATCCACTCGGCGACCTGGTCGAGGAAGTAGCGGTCGTGGGTGATGGCCACGACCATGCCGGGGTAGTCGGCGAGGTGGCGCTGCAGCCAGGCCACGGTGTCGGCGTCGAGGTGGTTGGTCGGCTCGTCGAGCAGCAGGATGTCGGGCCGGGTCATCAGCAGCTTGCACAGCGCGGCGCGGCGTTTCTCGCCGCCCGACAGCGTGGTCGGGTCGTCGGCATCGGGGACGCGCAGCGCGTCCATGGCGATCTCGATCTTGCGGTCGAGGTCCCACGCGTCGGCCGCGTCGATCTTGTCCTGGACCTCGCCCATCTCGTCGTAGACGCGCTGCATCTCGTCGTCGCCGAGCGGCTCGGACAGCTTCGCGGTCAACTCGTTGAACCGACCGACGAGCTGCGCGGTCTCGCCGAGTCCCTCGAGCACGTTCTCGCGCACCGACTTCGAAGGGTCGAGTTCGGGCTCCTGGGGCAGGTAGCCGACCGAGTAGCCCCGGGCGGCCCAGGCCTCGCCCTCGAACGCGGTGTCGACGCCGGCCATGATCTTGAGCAGCGTCGACTTACCCGCGCCGTTGGGACCGATCACGCCGATCTTGACGCCAGGCAGGAACGACAGCCAGATGTTGGACAGGACCTCCTTGCCGCCAGGGACGGTCTTGGTCAGGCCCTTCATCACGTAGCAGTACTCGGCCACGGTTGCCTCCGGCAGTGCGCTTGGGTCGCGGGGTGCGTTGGCCGCGAGGGTAGGCCCGAAACCGCGACGCCGAGGACCGCGAGGGCTTGCCGCGTGTGCGCGGCACCCTTCACCAGCGGCTGGCGGCGGTCAGTGCTCGAACACCGCTCCGAGGAAGTCCTTGGTGCGTTGCTCCTGCGGGTTGCGCAGGATCTCCTCGGGCGTTCCGTCCTCGAGGATCTGACCCTGGTCGAACATCAGCACACGGTCGGCGACCTCGCGGGCGAACCCCATCTCGTGGGTGACCAGCAGCATCGTGGTGCTGCCCTCCTCGGCGATGTCGCGCAGCACGCTGAGCACCTCGCCGACCAGTTCCGGATCGAGCGCCGAGGTGACCTCGTCGAACAACATCACCGCCGGGTCGGTCGCCAACGACCTCGCGATGGCGACACGCTGCTTCTGCCCGCCCGACAACTCGCCCGGCGTGTGGTTGGCGTGTTCGGCGAGACCGACCTTCTCGAGCAGTTCCAGGCCGAGCGCACGGGCTTCGGACTTCGACTTCCCGTGCACCTGCACCGGCGCCAGCATGATGTTCTCGAGCGCGCTCATGTGCGGGAACAGGTTGAAGTGCTGGAACACCATCCCGATGTCGGAGCGCACCGAGCGGATGTGTTTCTCGCCGGCAGGGCGCAGCGAGCCGTCGCGCCCTTCCTCGTGGTAGAGGTGGCGGCCTCCGACGGTGATGGTGCCCCCGTCGGGACGCTCGAGGGTCATCAGCACGCGCAGGATCGTCGTCTTGCCCGACCCGCTCGGGCCGATGATCACGACCCGCTCACCCGGCTCGACGTTCAGGTCGAGGTCGCGCAGCACGACGTTGTCCCCGAAGGCCTTGTGCACGCCGCGGAAGCGGACTGCGGCGGCCCCCTTGTCGGAGACCTCGCTGGCGGGTTGCGGCTCAGGTGCGTTCGTAGGCAACGCGTGCCTCCAGGCGTCGGACCAGCCAGGCGGCCGGCAGGCTGACGAGCAGGAATCCGGCGCCGGCGAGCAGGAACGGCTCGACCTGCCGGAAGGTGTCGCCGCGAATGGCGGTAGCGGCGAACAGGATCCCCGGGACGCCGAGCACGGGACCAGCGATCGGAGCGTCCTTCAACGCGGCGACGAGGTAGTTGCCGAGCGTCGGCAGCACGTTGGGGACAGCTTGCGGAATCACGATCCGTGTCCACGTCGTCAGCGGCGACAGGTTCAGCGCGATGGCAGCCTCCCATTGACCCTTCGGCACGCTGTCGATGCCGGCGCGGTACGCCTCGGAGGCGTAGGTCGCGTAGTGCACCCCGAGGACGAGGATCAGGATCTGGACCGCACCCAGCGACACCCCGTCGATGGCCCGGACGAGCTGCTGGAAGAAGATGAACTGGACCAGGATCGGCGTCGAGCGGATGAACTCGATCACGAACGCTGCGGGCCAGCGGACCAGGCGTGAGCCCGAGCGGCGCAGCAGCGCGAGGACCAGCCCCAGCACCAGCGTGATCGTGAAGGCCAGCACCGTCGCGCGGGCGGTGGTGTAGAGCCCGCGTCCCAGCGGGGCGATGATCGAGACGGCGAACTCGAACGAGAAGGCCTCGTCGCGGCCGGCGATGACGTCGGTGCGGAAGCGGCCGCGCGGCGCTTCGACGCTGGCCAGTACGGCGAAGCCGAGCAGCACGAGCAGGACCGGGACCAGCCGGCCCGGATCCCGGTACCACCGGCGATGCCGGCCGCCCGCGGGCGCCTCGGAGATCGACGTGCTCGGGGGCGCCGCCGTCATCCGCCGGCTCCCGCGGCCGCGGTGGCCGGACCGCCGAGGGTCGGCAGGTCACCTGGCCGGCTGCTGAAGCGGCGGTCGAGCGCCCGCTCGGCCAGACGGAAGACCCCGTTGATGACCTGGGCGATGACGAAGTAGATCATCAGCACGTTGACGAACAGGCCGGTGACGTCCGAGACCTGGTTGGCCAACTGCTGCTGGCGGATGATCGAGACGACCTGCATCAGGTCAGTCAGTGCGATCAGCGACACCAGCGCCGTCCCCTTGAGTATCTCGATGGTCAGGTTGCCGAACGGCGGCAGGATGATGCGCAGGGCCTGCGGCAGCACCACGAAACGCAGCCGCTGGAACGGCGTCAGGTTCAGCGCTATCGACGCCTCGGTCTGGCCCTTCGGCACCGCGAGGATCGAGCCGCGCACGATCTCGGCCCCGTAGCCACCCATGTTCAGGCCCAACGCGAGCGAGGCGAGTAGCAGTCGAGACCCCTGCTGGAACCCGAACAGGATCGGGATGGCATAGGCCATGATGAACAGCAGGATGATCGACGAGATGCCGCGGGCGAACTCGACGTACACCAGCGCGACACCGCGCACCACGCGGTTGGACGAGAGGCGCATCACGCCGACGGACAGCGAGAGCACCACGCCGAGCAGGAACGACCAGCCGAGCACCGACAGCGTGACCCGCAGGCCCACCAGCAGTTGCCGGTATTGCCCCTCGGAGAGGATCAGGTCCTCCACGGGCGAAACCTCCGGGTCGGGTCCGGCACGGGCGCGTCGAACGACGCGTGGGGCGTCCCGGCGACGGGACGCCCCACGCGGCGGGTCGCTAGCTGAGGTCGTCGACCGTCAGCGTGTTGGCGAGGTCGATGTCGTCCTCGGAGAACTCCTCGTACTGCAGGATGATGTCCTTGGTGGTCCCGTCCTCGCGGAACCGGTTGAGGACCTCGTTGAAGGCGTCACGGAACTCCTCGTCGTCGAAGGCATGTCCACCGCACGGGTAGACGTCGTTGCCCTCGGCGTCCACCGGGAAGAACCCGGGCAGCGCCTCGATGCCATCGCGTGCCGCCGCCTGGGTCTCGACGGTCGCCAGGGTGCCGGTGACGGCGTCGACCTCACCCGCCTCGAGTGCGCGGTACATCGGGTCGATGTCGCCGAAGGTCTCGACCTGGTCCTCTGGGATGCCGGCGTCCTCGACGTAGTCGACCTCGACCGTGCCGGACGCGACCGCGATGGTGAGGTCGGGGTTGTCGAGGAACGACGCGTAGTCCTCGATGCCCTCAGGGTTGCCCTGGGGCACCGCCAGCGACTCTGCGATGCAGTAGTCCGGGTCGGTGAAGTACACCTGGGCCGCCCGCTGGGGGGTGACGTACATCCCGGCCGTGATGATGTCGAACTGCCCGGCCTGCAGACCCGGGATGAGGCTGTCGAACTCGACCACCTCGGCCTGGATGTCGTCGATGCCGAGTTCCTCGAGCACGGCGCGCGCCACGTCGGGGCCGATGCCGGTCGGCTCGCCGTCCTCACCGACCGAGCCAAAGGGCACCTCGTTCGCGACGCCCACCGTGACGGTGCCGGACTCCTGCAGTTCGGCGAGCAGCCCGCTGGCCTCCCCGTCGTCGGTGGTCCCGACGTCGCCGTCGTCGTCACCGCATGCGGTCAGGGCGAGCGCCAGGGCTGCGGCGGAAGCCATGGCGCGCCGTCGGAAAGTTCGTTGCGAAAAACGGATGGGCCTGTCTCCTGTCTCGGAAGCATTCGGACCGGTAGCAGCCACCGGCGACGGCCGGGAAACGCTGCCCCCGATCTGCGTCCCCGTGTCGCCCGGGCCATGAATCCGGCCCCAGAACCGTAGGTTCCTGACCATGCCCTTCCGGGCGGACACCTG
Source organism: Actinomycetota bacterium (assembly GCA_018335555.1). GTDB lineage: Bacteria > Actinomycetota > Nitriliruptoria > Nitriliruptorales > Nitriliruptoraceae > Egicoccus. The sequence continues at coordinate 5,260 of JAGXST010000062.1, forward strand.
TCCGAACGGGAGGTTGCTTGTCGTCGACGGCCCGCTATTCACGCGCGAGGTCCCGGCACGTGGGTGCCACGTGTCCAGCGCGTACCCTCCGCCGCCATGCCCGCCATTCCCGCCGCCGTGCTCGTCTTCCTCTCCTCCGCCGCCGTGCTGGTGCTGGAGATCCTCGCGGCGCGCCTGCTGGCGCCGTACGTGGGCGTAACGCTCGAGGTCTACACGGCGATCATCGGCACGATCCTGGCCGGCATCGCGTTCGGTTCCTGGTGGGGCGGGCGGTGGGCCGACCGCCGCGACCCACGCCAGTTGATCGGTCCGTTCCTGGTCGTCGGCGGGGCACTGTCGTTCATCACGATCCCGGTCATCGATGCGCTGGGCACCGGGCTGCGGGGCGCCGGGGCGTTCACGACGGTCGTGCTGACCTTCGCCGCGTTCTTCGCCCCCGCGACCGTGCTGACCGCCGTCACCCCGGCCATCATCAAGCTCGAACTCGCCGACCTCGACCAGACCGGACGTGTGGTCGGCAGGCTGTCCGCGGTCGGCACCGCCGGTGCCATCATCGGCACGTTCGTGACGGGCTTCATCCTCGTCGCGGAGGTGCCGACCCGACCGACGATCCGCGTGGTGGCCGGGTTCCTGGTCCTACTGGGTATCGGCACCGCAGCCTGGCTGCACGGCAGCCGCCGGGCGACGTCGATGGGCATGATCGTGGCCGTGGTGGTCGCCGGCGTCTTCTCGTTCGCCGCCCGACACCCCTGCGACTACGAGTCGGCCTACTACTGCGCGCGCATCGAGGTCGACCCCGACAACCCCAGCGGCCGCGCGCTGTGGCTCGACACCCTGCGGCACAGCTACGTCGACCTCGACGACCCCGCCCACCTCGAGTTCACCTACATCGAGTGGTTCGGCGACGTGATCACCGCGGTGGCACCCGACGGCGCATCCGTCGACGCACTGCACATCGGCGGCGGCGGCTACACGATGCCGCGCTACCTCCGCGCCGAGCACGAGGGTTCGACGTCGACCGTGCTCGAGGTGGACCCGCTGTTGGTCGAACTCACCTACGACGAACTGGGTCTCGCACCCGGCGACGACATCGAGACGCTGGTCGGGGATGCCCGACTGACGCTCGGCGCGGTCGAGCCCGGCACCTACGACCTGGTCGTCAACGACGCATTCGGTGGTGTGTCGGTCCCGTGGCACCTCGCGACCCGCGAGTTCCTGGGGCAGGTCCACGACGCGACCACCGACGACGCGGTGATGATCGCAAACGTCATCGACTACGGACCACGCGACTTCCTGCGGTCCTACCTCGCCACGACCGCGACGGTCTTCGACCACGTCGCGGTCCTCGGCAGGACGGGATCGTTCGGAGACCGCGGCACCCGCGGGCTCGGAGGGAACTTCGTGGTCATCGCCTCCGACGCACCGCTGCCCATCGCCGACATCGAGGCCGCCAACCGTCGCGGTGGTCGCGGTGACGAGGTCCTGTCGGGCAGCGACCTCGAGGTGTTCACCGGGGGCGCGCCGGTGCTGACCGACGATTTCGCGCCGGTCGACCAGCTGCTCACGCCGCTCCCCGACGCCTGACTTGGACGGTCGATCACGATCGCTCGGCCGGTGGCCGAAGTGTCAGCTACATTTCCTTGCCGACCGGCCGCCGGTCCGTCCGCACGGCAACCCGAACGTGCTGGTCGGCTAGCGTCGGCAACCGTCCGCCGTTCAGACCACGAGCGCGCTGCCCGACCCCCCTTTCGACCCAGGGTTGCTACGTGCACGCATCCTCCGAACTGCCGCGGATCGTCGTGGTGGACGACGACCGGACCATTCGGGACGTCGTGAGTCTGACGTTGCGCAGCAGCGGGCAGATCGACGTGGTCGGTCTCGCGGCCGACGGCACCGAGGCGATGCGGGTGGTCGACACCGAACAACCCGACGTGGTGCTGCTCGACCTGATGCTCGGCGCCGAGCGCGGCACCGACCTCATCCCCCAACTGCTGCGTTCCGCGCCCCGCACCATGATCGCCATGATGACCTCGGTGCCGGCCGAACTCGAGGAACTCAACTCCCTGCGCGCGGGAGCTTTCGTCTACTACGAGAAGACGATGCTCAGTGCGCTCGCGCGGTTCATCGCGGATGACCTGTCGCTGTTCCAGCGGGCACTCGGCGGCGAGGACGTGGTCGCCCCATCGTCGCTGCGCCGGCGGGCCGAGCCGACGAGCTAGGTCGCCGGC
>JAGXST010000063.1 GCA_018335555.1 Actinomycetota bacterium
GAGCAGGTCACCGGCGTCGCGCACGTAGCGTCGGACGGCCGCGTCCGTCCACCCCATCTTGTAGGTGTGGAAGCGCAGGTGCATCCGCACCAGTTCACTGACCGCCTTCGTGGTGTCCTTGTCGAACTTGAGCTCACGCATGCGGTGGCGGGTCATGCGGGCACCGACCACGTCGTGGTGGTGGAAGGTCACCGTGCCGTCACCGTGGACTTCCTTGGTGTCCGGCTTGCCGATGTCGTGCATCAGGGCCGCGAACCGCAGGACGAAGTCGGGTCCGCCCGTCTCCAGCGCCATCGCGTTCTCGACGACCGCGAGCGTGTGGGCGTAGACGTCCTTGTGGCGGTGCATCGGATCCTGGCACGCCTCGAGCAGTTCGAGTTCGGGCAGGACCTGCCGGGCCAGCCCCGTGCGTACCAGCAGTTCGATCCCGGCGCGCGGCGACGACCCGGTGATCAGCTTGAGCAGTTCGTCGCGCACCCGCTCGGCCGAGACCGTCGCGAGCTGGTCTGCCATCCGGGTGGCGGCGTCGACGGCCTCCGGGGCGGCCTCGGCGTCGAGCACGGCCGCGAAGCGTGCCAACCGGACCATGCGCAGCGGGTCGTCGCCGAACGAGGTCGCCGGGTCGATCGGGGTGCGCAGGAACCGGCGCTGCAGGTCCCGCAGGCCGCCGTGCGGGTCGACGAAGGCGAAGTCGGGGACCCGCACGGCCATGGCGTTGACGGTGAGGTCGCGCCGGGCGAGATCGGCCTCGATCGTGTCACCGAAGCGCACCTCGGGGTGCCGCGATCCCGGCGTGTACTGGTCGCTGCGGTAGGTGGTGATCTCGATCCTTCGGGTGGGCCGCCCGTCCTGTTCGCGCTGGCAGGACACGGTGCCGAACTCGGCGCCGGTGAGCCACACCGCCGTGGCCCACGGCCGCACGATCCTCTCGGTGTCCTCGGGCCGGGCCGAGGTGGCGAAGTCGAGGTCGACCTCATCGAGCACGTCGGCGTCCCCGCCGGCCAGCAGCGTGTCACGCACGGTCCCGCCGACCAGGTGCAGTTCGTGTCCGGCGGTGGCGAACGCCTCGCCCAGTTCGCGGGCCTCGGGGTACACGTCGACCAGGCGGCCCAACTGGACTGCCTGCTCTGGCGTCAGGTCGTCGGGCACGGTTGGGCGGCTCACGGGTCGATGGCGCAGGAAGGTCGCAGGCTAACGGTCCTCGGGCCGTCCAGCGGTGGCGCACCGGCCAGCGGGGACCGGCGCGACGCCGTCGAACCCGCCGACGGGTGGCGCGAGTACCGTGCGAAGCCACCCGCGCCACTCCCGGAGCCTTCCGTGCCTCAGTCCGACGACGCCAGGCCGCACGACCTCCCACCTCCGCCACCACCGCCACCACCACCGCCGGCGCCGATGGCGCCTGCCCCGCCGCCGGCACCCGGTGGCGAGGTGACCGATCAGGGCAGCGAGGCAGTTGCGGGCCCCACCATGGACGACCGTGAACGGACGCTCGACCCACGCATCGTGCAGGTCTGGCGGATCGGCCTCGCACTGACCCTGGTCGTGCCGTTGCTGGTCCCGGCGGTCGTGGCACCCATCGCCCTCGGCCGGTGGGGGACGATCGTCACCGTCGCGATGCTGGTACTGCTCGCGGTCTGGGTACTGCGTTGGCCACCGGCGAGATACCGCCGCTGGCGCTGGCGACTCGGTCCGCTCGCCCTGGAGTTGCGTCATGGCGTGGTTGTCCTGCGTCACCAGGCCGTGCCCTACTTCCGGATCCAGCAGATCGACGTCATCGAGGGCCCGATCGACCGGCTCCTCGGCCTGGCCACCCTGCAGGTCACCACGGCCTCGGCCTCGGGTAGCGCCGCGTTACCGGGCCTGACCGCTGCCGACGCCCCGGCCATCCGCGTCGAGTTGCTCGCCCGCGCCGCCGCCGCCGTGGGGGAGCACGAAGGCGAGTTGCGCGATGCCGTCTGAGTCGGCCGTCCCTGCGGGTCCGCAGCCCGCGGCCGGGCGCTGGCAGGAGCCGCGGCGCCTGCACCCGGCATCGGTCGTGCTCGGCATCCCCCTGCGACAGCTCGTCCAGGCCGTCGCGTTCCCCGTGGTCGTCACGCTCGGCGCGGGACGACTGGTGAGCCTCACGATCCTCGGCACGCTCGGCGCGGTCGGCCTGCTCTTCCGGGTGCTGGCGTGGCAGCGCCACGAGTTCGCGTTCGACGGCGAGGTGTTGCGGGTCGAGGAGGGCGTGCTCAGCCGCAGCGCGCGGTCGCTGGACGTCGCCAGGGTGCAGCAGGTCGAGATCGATCGGGGGCCGTTGCAACGGATGCTCGGGCTGGCGGCGCTGCGCGTGGAGACGGCCGGCAGCTCCTCGGAGGTGGAGGTCGAACTGCGCGTGATCGAGTTCGACGAGGCGGTCGCGCTGCGCGACGCGATCCGCGAGGGCAAGGCACGCAAGGTGGCGGGGACGACGGCGGTCGGCGACGACGGGCTCCCTCACGACACCGCGGAGGCTGCGGACCCCGAACTCGTGCTGACCGTGCCGTTGCGCGACGTGGTGATCGCCGCGGTGACGGGCGCCCGCCTGCTGTTCTTCCCGGCGGTGATCGCCGGTGGCCTGCAGTTCCTCGGTGAGATGTCGGGGCAGTTCGCCGACGACCTGATCGAGCGGGCCGAGGACGTGGTGATCGGCGGGGCCGACGCCCTGCCCGGGTTTGCCGGCGTGCCCGTCTGGCGCGGCGTCCTGGTCGGGCTCGGCGTCCTGGTGCTCGCCATCGTGGCCGCCGTCGTGATCGGTGTCCTGCAGGACGCGAAGTTCCGCATCACCCGCGTCGGCGACGACCTGCACGTGACGCGCGGACTGCTGTCCACGCGCGACTCGGTCGTGCCGCTCCGACGGGTGCAACTGGTCGAGATCCGGCGCAACTGGCTGCGACGGCTGCTCGGCTACGCGACGGTGCGGATCGACTCGGCCGGCGGGTCCGGCGACGGCGACCGGCGGGTGACCGTTCCCCTGCTCGCCGATGCCGCGGTCGACCGCCTGGTCGCCGACGTGCTCCCCGGGGTCGACGGTGTCCCCGTGCTGCGGGCCCATCCCCGCACCGCGCTCCGTCGTGCGGTGCTGCGATGGGTCCGTCCGTGGCTGGCACTGGCCGCGGTCGTCGCGGTCGCCCGGCCGCTGGTGGCCACGTGGTTCGAGTTGCCGGCGTGGATCGGGCTGGCGCTGCTCGCGCTGGTGCCGGTTGCGGGGCTGCTCGGCGTGATCGAGTACCGCAACCTCGGCCATGCGCTGACGGAACGGGTGGTCGTCTCACGGCGCGGTGCACTGTCGATCCGCACCGGGCTCGCGCCGGTCGTCAAGGTGCAGGCCGCCAGTCGCGAGGCGAACCTGTTCCAGCGTCGCCTCGGCCTCGTGACCGTGGCGGCGCACGTCGCCGGCCCGGGCGGGGACCTCGTGGTGCTCGACGCGGGCACGGTCGACGGCGCCGACCTGCATGCGTCCCTGGTCGGCCACGCTGCCGACCCGTACCCGCACCTGTCAGCCGGCGGCCAGACCGAGCCCGCGTAGCGACACGCGGAAGTCGTGCGGGTTGGTGGCCGTGGCGAGCGCGTCGCGGAGGCTGATCTCGCCGTCGGAGAACAGTTGCAGCAGGTGCTGATCGAAGGTCTGCATGCCGTAGTACGCGCCCTCGGCGATCGCCTCCTCGAGTCGCGGCAGTTGCGCCGGGTCGGTGACGAACTCGAAGATGCGCGTGGTCATGACCATGACCTCGACCACGGCGCT
>JAGXST010000064.1 GCA_018335555.1 Actinomycetota bacterium
GGCGAGCGCACCGCCGAGGAGATCAAGATGGCGATCGGCAGCGCGTTCCCGCTGGCCGACGAGCCGCATGCCGAGATCCGCGGTCGTGACCTCGTCTCGGGCCTGCCGAAGACGATCATCGTGTCTGCCGACGAGATCCGAAAGGCGATCGAGGAACCGGTGAACGCCGTCATCGACGCGGTGAAGAACACCCTCGACAAGACGCCGCCGGAACTCGCCGCCGACATCATGGACAAGGGCATCGTCCTGACCGGTGGGGGCGGGTTGTTGCGCGGCCTCGACGAGCGGCTCAAGCATGAGACCGGCATGCCGATCCACCTCACCGAGAACCCGCTGTCATCGGTCGCGATCGGGTCGGGCAAGTGCCTCGAGGAGTTCGAAACCCTCAAGAAGGTACTCATCACCTCCTCGCGGCACTGAACGGAACACGTCGAACCGACGAGTTGCGATCCGCAGAATCTCGGGCTCGTAGATGATCCGGTAGACGCCGACCCGGTAGGACGTCGCCACCGCCCGCGACGGCTTGCCGCGCCTGCGCGGCAAGTGGTAGTGAAACGGGGGCTGCAGGCACTTGTGCGCACGGTTTGCAGCGCCGATGCGGCAACTGGTGTCGACCCGATCGGACGCCCGGCGGTCGGGTGGCCGGCGTACCCGCAACCGCCGTGTTGCATCGATCGCCGTGAGGTCCGACCCGAGGCGGTTGGCGCTAGATCGCCTCGGTGGCCATGGCACGCCGGGCGCCGAGTCGGGCCGCCTGCTCGATCGGGTGCTGCCGGTAGCCGTAGCGCGCCGACAGCCACAGATAGAGCGGGAACAGCAGCGGGCCCAGCCGTTCGGCCTGTCGGACGTGCACGGCCTCGTGGGCCAGTAGCGCCTTCGCGCTGGTGCCCTGGCGCGACAGCACGACGTGCCCGATGGCGTTGGCCTCGGCACCGACCAGCCGCAGTGCCAGTGCCGACGGCCCTCGTACCCCCTCGGTGACGAAGCAGCCGTACTCGGGCCGCCACCGTGGCCGCCCGCCCGAGAGCAGCGCGACGACCAGGCCGATCACGGTCAACGGAGACGCCCACACCATCGCCGCCAGCTGCCCGGGTCTGGTCGTCGGCCGCGCCGGCACCCAACCCGACAGTGCCCGCCCGACCGGCCCCTGCTCGCGCGGGGGAGTCGGCGGGGGGACGACGGCCAGCCGCGTGACGACCTCGCGCCGCTGCCGCGCAGCGCCGATCAGCCCGGCCGCGAGCGTGGACAGCAGCCCCAGCCAGCCGAGGCGGCGCATCACGTCACCACCTCGATCTCGATGGAGGCCATGCCGAGGCCGAGGTCGACCTCGGTGGCCTCGGCGGCGACGACGCCACGCACGACGTCGGTGGCCAGCACCTCGCGGGCGAGCAGGTCGTACAGGCCCGCGGCGTGCAGTTCGGCGTCGAGGTCATCGGGTTCGACCTGCAGGGTCAGCACGATCCGGTCGTCGAGCGCCAGGCCGGCGGCCTTGCGACCGTCGTTGACGGCACGGACCAGTTCGCGCGCCGCACCCTCGACCTCGAGTTCGCGGGTCAGCGAGGTGTCCAGCGCGAAGGACGTGCTGCCCTGCGACGCCACCGCCCAGCCGGTCCGGGGGCTCTCGACGACCTCGACCATGTCGGGCGTGACGGTGACGTCCCCACCCTCGGCAGCGACCGTCGCCCGGCCGTCCGCCGCCAGACCCGCCGCCACCTGCGCCGCGAGCTCGGCATCCGCGTCGCGCAGCGCGTTGCCGACGACGGGGGACCGCTTGCCGAACATGGGTCCCAGCGCCCGGAAGTTCGGCTTCAGCGAGCGTTCGACCAGTTCGCCCGTGCCGTCGGTGAGCTCGACCGTCTTGACGTTGAGTTCGGCCGCCACGTCGTCGAGCAGTCGGGCCAGGCCCGCCCGCTCGGCCTCGGGGACGGTGACCAGCGCGCGAGCCAGCGGTTGGCGCACCTTCACCGCGGCGTTCGTGCGGGCCTGCCGGCCGAGTTCGACCACGCGACGGGTCGTCGTCATGGCCGCGCGCAGCTCCTCGTCCACCCACGCCGGGTCGGCGGTGGGGAAGTCGGTCAGGTGCACCGAGGTCGCCGCCGACGGGTCCTGGGACACGACGAGGTCCTGCCACAGCCGTTCGGCGAAGAACGGCGTGAACGGCGCGAGCAACTGGGCGAGCGTGGTCAGGCAGGTGTGCAGCGTGTGGTACGCGGCGGCCTTGTCGGCGGGGTCCTCGGCGGCCGACTTCCAGAAGCGCCGCCGGTTGCGCCGCACATACCAGTTGGACAGATCGCCGACGAAGGCCTCGAGTCGGCGGGTCGCCGTCGAGACGTCGAAGCGCTCCAGTGCCGTGTCGACGGTCGTGACGAGGTCGGCGAGTTCGGCCAGCACCCAGCGGTCGGTTGCCGGCCGGTCGCTCACGGCGGGCACCTCGGCGCCCAGTTCGAAGCCGTCGATGGTGGCGTAGGTCATGAAGAAGACGTGGGTGTTCCAGACCGTGAGCAGGAACCGGCGCACGACGTCCTCGACGGCCTGGTGGCCGACCCGACGTGACACCCACGGGTTGCCCTCGGCCAGCATCAGCCAGCGGACCGCATCGGCCCCGTGACGGTCGATCAGCTCCCACGGGTCGAGGATGTTGCCCAGCGACTTCGACATCTTGCGGCCGTCCTCGTCCACGATGTGGCCGAGGCACACGCAGGTGCGGTAGCAGCTCTCGCCGAACAGCAGCGTGGACTCGGCCAGCAGCGTGTAGAACCAGCCGCGGGTCTGGTCGATCGCCTCGCAGATGTAGTCGGCGGGGAAGTGGCGCTCGAACTCCTCGACGCCCTGGTGCGGGTAGCCCCACTGCGCGTACGGCATCCCGCCCGAGTCGAACCAGGCATCGGCGACGTCCGGGACGCGTCGGGCCGGCTGACCACAGTCGCCGCAGTCGAGCGTGACCTCGTCGACGTAGGGGCGGTGCGGGTCGAGGTCGTCGTGGTCGTCGCCGGTCAGCCGGGACAGCTCACGGCGCGAGCCGACCACCGTGACGTGGCCGTCGTCACAGCGCCAGAACGGCAGCGGGGTACCCCAGTACCGGTCGCGCGAGAGGGCCCAGTCGACGTTGTTCTCGAGCCAGTTGCCGAAGCGGCCGTCACGGATGTGCTCGGGATGCCAGTCGATGGTGGCGTTGTTGGCGAGCAGTTCGTCCCGCTTCGCCGTGGTCCTGATGTACCACGACGGCTTCGCGTAGTAGATCAGCGGCCGCTTGCAGCGCCAGCAGTGCGGGTAGGTGTGCGTGTAGGCGGCAGCCCGGACGAGCCGTCCGGCGTCGGCCAGCGCCTCGACGATGGCCGGGTCGGCGTCCTTGACGAACTGACCGGCCCACGGCCCCACCGTGAACTTCGCCTCCCGGTCGACCGGGTTGAGGACGGGCAGGCCGTGCGCACGCCCCACGGCCATGTCGTCGGCACCGAAGGCCGGGGCGAGGTGGACGATCCCCGTCCCGTCCGTCGTGGTGACGAAGTCGGCACGAACCACGAACCGCCAGTCCGTCCCATCCTCGGGCTCGATGATGGTGAACGGGGCCTCGTAGTGGGAGCCGACCAACTCGTCGACGGCGACGTCACGCACGACCTCGTAGGCGCCCTCGCCGAGCACCGCGTCGAGGAGGTCGGCGGCCAGCACGAGGCGGTCCTCTCCCACCAGCACCAACTGGTAGCGGACGTCCGGGCCGACGGCGCAGGCGGTGTTGGACGGCAGCGTCCACGGCGTGGTGGTCCACACCACCAGCGCCGCACCCTCGTCGGCCAACGGCCCGTCGAGCAGCGGGAAGCGGACGTAGACGCTGGGGTCCTCGACCGTCTCGTAGCCCTGCGCCACCTCGGCATCGGACAGGGCCGTACCGCAACGGCCGCAGTAGGGCGCGACCCGGAAGTCCTCGAAGATCAGGTCGCGGTCCCACAACTGCTTGAGCCCCCACCACAACGAGTCGACGTAGGTCGGGTCCATCGTGCGGTACGGGTCGTCGGTGTCGATCCAGAAGCCGATGCGCTCGGTCAACTGCTCCCAGACGTCGACGTAGCGCAGCACCGACTCACGGCAGCGCGCGTTGAACTCCTCGATGCCGTAGGCCTCGATGTCGGCCTTGGAGTTGAGCCCGAGTTCCTTCTCGACCTCGAGCTCGACCGGCAGGCCGTGACAGTCCCAGCCGCCCTTGCGGCGCACGAGGTTGCCCTTCATCGTGCGGTAGCGCGGGAAGATGTCCTTGAACGTGCGCGCCTCGACGTGGTGGGTGCCGGGCCGGCCGTTGGCCGTCGGGGGACCCTCGTAGAAGGTCCACACCGGGCCGTCGGCCCGTTGCGCCAGACTCTGCGCGAACACGTCGCGCTCCCGCCACAACTCGAGGATCTGCTCCTCGACGCGGGGCAGGTCCGGTTGGGAGGCGACGATGGGCCAGGTGCTCATGGGTTCCTCGGGGTGCGTGGGTGACGCTGCCCGAGGGACGACGTCGTGACGCCGCGGTACCACCCTCGTTG
>JAGXST010000065.1 GCA_018335555.1 Actinomycetota bacterium
AGCGCACCGATGTCGAGTGCCTGCGCGCCGGCCCGTGCGGCGTTGTCGGCGACAGCGAACGCTTCGCGGCGGGCACTGAGGATCTGACCTCCGTCGTAGAGCAGGCCGGCGACCATCAGCAGAGCTGTGGCCAGACCGACGACGAGGATCGACACTGCGCCGTCCTCACCCTGGCGGGGCGCGACGGCAGTCATGGCCCGGCTCCGCGGTAGGTGTCGATGACTTCGACGGCTCGGGCGTGCACGGTCTTGTCGCCGGGCAGGCCGGTGAACGCGACGTCGTCGAGGTCGACGGTGCAGGTCACCTCGACGGCGACGTCCCCGCCGGGTTCGAACCGGCTGGTGTTCACCACCACGTTCAGCATCGTGCAGACGATGCCGAGTGACTCGAGGTTCGCGCGTGCGGTCGAGTCGGCCGTCGCGTGGGCGGCCGTCGGCGCTCCCATGAGCGTGGCGGCCCTGGCGGCTTGCTGGGCAGCGTTGGTGACGGCGCCGTCGACCTCGCCGATCCGTCCGGTCATGACCACGAATCCCAGCAGGACGAGCATGACCGGGGCGAGCAGCACCACCTCGGTGGTCACCGAGCCGTCCTGGCGCCTCATCGGTCGGGCCCGCTGACGAAGCGCTCTGTCGGCCCCTCTGCGTGAGCGGAGATCCCGAGCTTCATCCCGGGTATGACCGCAGGCGTGTTGCCGGTCACGGACACGCGAGCTGTCGCCGCCTCGCGTACTGCCTCGATCTGAACGTCCCGAAGTCCGCCGGTCGCGGCAAGGAACGCCGCGGCACGCTCCAGACCGGCGATGTCGGTTCCGAGCTCGACTTGGACGGCGACGAGCCCCTCCTGGGCAGCGGAGGTCGCGACCTGTCGGGCGTGAAGCCACAGACCGAACTGCACGATCAACATCACGAGTAGCAACACGACGGGCATGAGCATCACCAGCTCGGTGGTGACGCTGCCGGCCTGTCGACCGTCGTGCTCGTGCGCTGGTGTCGGCATGACGATGCTCAGTCGGTCGGGATCGATTCTGCCTTGGCCATCACCTTTGCCACGATGAGCGCCCCGACGGCGAGTGCCAGTCCGGCGAGGATCGCGGTGATGATGGCGGTTTCGGTGGTGACGGCACCGTCCTCGTCGCGTGAGGCGTGGAGCCGGCTCAGGTAGTGGTGCCACAGTGCGGTGAGTTGGCGTAGCTCGGTCATGTCCTCCTCCTGGGTTCAGAATCCGAGAATCTCGTAGGCGGCGGGGTAGCCGACGAAGACGATGAAGCCGACGACCAGCACGACCGAGGGCACCGACATCCGCTCCGTCGCGGCCTCGGCGTGACCTTCCATGTCGGCGAGGTCGCGCGAACGCATCGCCTGGGCGCGGGCCTGCAGCGAGGCGCGGACCCGTGCGCCGTGTGTGCCGGCGAGTGCCAGACCGGACGCGGTCTCGCGCAACTCGGGCAGATCGAGGTCCTCACCGAGCCGACGGAACGCTCGCCACGGACTCTCGCCGGCCAGTCGCGCCCGGGCCAGCGCGGAGCGCAGTTGCGCGAACGCCCACCCATGGCCTGCATCGGCCGCGTCCGCGAGAGCGGTCTCCACCCCGGCGCCGGCGGCGAGGATGACGTTGACCAGGTCGAGGTAGGACGACAGCGCGTAACGGAACCCACGCCGACGCTCGGCCGCCCTACGGCGCATCAGCAGATCGGGCAGCACGAAGCCTGTGGCGGCCAATCCTGTGGCGGCCAGCACGACGAACGCCAACGGCATGTGCACGCCACCGAGGCTGACGATCAGCAGTAGCACTGGTGGGAGCGTGAGTCCGACGACGGCCGCAGTCAGCTTGTCGGCAAGGTGCTGTTCGCGCGTCCGGCCGGTGACCCGCAGGTCCCGGTCGATCTCCCGGGTATCCCGCCCGCTACGGGCCAAGACGTCGCCGAACCAGCCGATCGTGCGGTTTCGTATCCCGCCGGCGGCGGACCGGCGTGCATGGCCGTTGCCTGCCAGCCGGTCGAGGGCGTCGGCCAACGGCTCGGGTCTAGCCAGCAATCCGGCGGCGAGAAGCATGGAACCGAACGTGATTGCTGCCCCGGCGGCCAACCCTGCGGCGATCATCAGACCCACCGCCCGACGGCGGGGCGGGCAAGGAATCGTTCGGGCGTCTCGATCGTCGCCATCTTCTGCAAGAGCCACCAGCCCGCCGCGAACACCGCGCCGACGCCGAACAGCACGAGCTGGCCGACCGCGGTGCCGTAGGGGGCGAGGTAAGGCCGGTTGAACAGCAGCAGTCCGCCCGCGAAGATTCCCAGCGTGCCGACCACCACCCGCACCGCGGTGCGTATCCGAGCCCGGCTGACGTGCACACGCAGCCGCATCTCGGCCTCCGAACGCGCCGAGACGGCCAGGGCGGTGAGCAGCGGGACCAGCTCGCGGGCTTCGCGCCTGGCGGCGGTCAGCAACGCTGCGACCACGAGGTCGGCGGCCGGATTGGCCAGCTCGTCCGCGAACCTCTCCAGCGCGTCAGGCAGCGATCCCCGTTCGAGCCGGCGGCCGAGCCGCTCCACTTCCTCGCGGATCGGTTCGGGAGCTGCCTCGGCAGTCGCCGCGATGGCTTCCTCGAGTCCTGCCGCAGCCGAAAGCGTGTCGCGCAGCATCTCGGTCCAAGCTGCGACCGCCTCGGTGTGGGCGACCGACGTGGCTTCGAGACGCATCCGCCCGAGAGTGCTTGGCAGCACGGCTGCGACGAGCCCGGCGAGCAATGCCCCGACCGGCCAGCCCGTAACCAGGAACGCGATCAGCGCCGCGATCGACGCGACCGCTGATCGAAATAGCCAATGTGGCTGTTCGCTCATTCGTCGCGCAGGCGGATGGTCGACGGGCGGGATGCCGCGCATGCCGAGCACGACGAGCAGCATCCCGAGCCCGAGGGCTGCGCCGCAGACCGCACCGATCAGGACCATGCCGGCTGCCCTCCCACCCCGGCGAGCAGGCTCCGGTCGAAGCCCACGTCCTCGAGGTCGTCGAGCGTCTCGTCGTGCATCGTCCCGGTCGGGACGGCCCGTCCGTCAGGTCCGCGCCTGAACACCTCGTTGGCGACCACCTCGGTCCCGTCGACATCACGGACCTCGAGCACGGCGGTCGCGATCCGGCGGGTCGTGCCGGTCCGAGGGTCGAGTTGCCGGTCGAGATGGACGACGAAGTCGACCGCGTTCGCGATAAGCATCGCCGTGTCGGTCGGCGTGAGCCGGTGCGGCGGCAGCATCGCGTACATCTGCAGCCGGCGGAACACCCCACGAGCGCTGTTGGCGTGGATCGTGCACATCGATCCGTCCTGCCCCTGGCTCATCGCCAGCAGCATCGGCAGCACCTCCGAGCCGCGGACCTCACCGACGAACACCCGATCCGGGTCCATCCGCAGGCCCATGCGGACCAACTGTTCCAGCGAGATCCCGCCGTGCCCTTCCATGTTGGGCTCGCGGGCCTCGAGCGTGACCACGTTCGGATGCAGCTGGTCGAACCGGTCGACGTCCAGCTCCAGCGCGTCTTCGATCGTGACCAGCCGTTCGTCGGGTGGGATCTCGTTGATCAGCGTCCGCATCAAGGTGGTCTTGCCGCACCCGATCCCGCCACCGATCACGATCGAACGTCGTGCCCGTACTGCCGCGCGCAGGAACCCTTCCAGCGGCTGATCGACGGTGCCGCGCGCGCGGAGGTCGCCGAGGTAGGCGAGGTCGAACTGGTGCTTGCGGATGGTCAGCGACGGTCGGGCGGAGACGTCCATGATCGCGAACAGACGTGACCCGTCGGGCAACCGCAGGTTGAGCTCCGGCTGCGAAGAGTCGAAGCGGCGTTCTGTCCGTCCGGCCCGGGCGGCAGCCGTGCGCAACAGCTCGATCAGTTCCCTGTCGCTGTCGGCGATTGACTCGCCCCGGTGGCGGCTGCCATCGGTGTGCTTGAGCCAAACGACGTCACACCCCTGGACGTGGATGTCGGTGACGCGTTCGTCGTCGAGGTAGCGCTGGAGCCGACCGAGGCCGAACAGCCGGTCGAACGCCTGGCGTGCGATCTCGTCCTCGACCTGCGCGGTCAGTGCCACCAGGTTGTCGCGCAGCCTGCGGTCCGCCTCACGGTCGAGGGAGGCCGCGATCAGGTTGCGCGCGTAGGCGCGTTCGTCCGCGCCCGAGAGATGCCCATTGCCGTCCGCACCATCGGCATGCTCGGCTGGGCCGTCGGCCGAATGGTGGTCGCGCTTACGAGAGAGCCGGTCGGCAACCTCGGAGGCAACCTCGGAGGCGAGCGCGGTCACCTCGACGTCCATCAGTCGCCCTCTCTCGTCGTGAACGGGCCGCGCGTGAGCGCCGTCATCCATCCGGACCGTTCACCATGCCCGTTGCCACTCACGGATCCCTCACGAGCAGGTGACGTGGGGGCTGGTGGCGGGGTTCCGTCACTCACGAACAACTCACGGCCGTTGCCGATCTGGCTCGTGAGTGTTGCGGCGAGCATCTCGGCGACACCGCGAGCGGTGCGCAGCAGCAGGCTGCGGGCCAGCCGGTCAATGCGGCCACCCTGTCCATTGAGCCTGTGGGCGGTATCGACGTCGTGCGGCAGTGGGGTGAGCACCGGCACGTCGAGGACCCGGGCGACCTCGGCGGCGGGATAGGGCCGGTCGCCGATCAATAGCAGCGCCGGCCGCATCCGAGCGTCAGTGAGTCTCGCGAGAGCCGGACGCAGGTGCTGGAGTTCGTCCAGCTGTGGCCGTGCGACCAACACGAGCAGGTCGGCCTGTACTGCGAGCGAGGCCGCGGGCGAGTTCGGTCGCAACCGGCCGCAGTCGACGAGCACGTCACGGCCGGTGAGTCCGGCTGCGGCACCGGCAAGCCGCCCCCCGACAACGTCGAGCGCACGGGCCGCGTGGTCGCCATCGGCCGGAGCCACAATCGCGGGAACGCCGCCCGGCAACGGCTGGGAGTGCCGGTCGAGTTCACCGTCGACAAGTTCACGGCGGCCCGCGGCGGCGAGGCTCGTGAGACCGGGATCGGTCGTCAGACCGGTGCGTGCCGCAAGGTCCCCGCCATCAGGGTCGGCCTCGATCAGCAGCAACTGCCGGTTGGTCGGCCACGTAGCGGCAAGTGCCAATAGCGTCGTCGTCACCCCCGGCGACGCCTTGACCGACGCGAGCGCGACGACACTCATGACGTCGGGACCAGGACGAGCCGGATGCGGCCTTCCGCCGCAGCCGACGCGATCGCAGGACCGGTGTCGTGCGGGACGGTCAACGACACCATCAGCCCGGTGCTGGTGTCGCTCAACGGGCCGATCGAGAACACCTCGGCGTCGTCGGCCAGCACCGCCGCACCGACACCGCTGTCGCTGCGAGCGCCCGTCGGATCAGGCGTGCGGATCACCTCGACGTGATCGCCAGGGGCAAGCGACGCGATGGGGTACTCGCCTGGCTGCAGGGCCAGCCCGACGACGCTGAACCCGGCTGCCACTTGCGGGCCGTCGGAGAAGTGGTCTCGTGCCAGCAGACTCCCTGCCGGCATTGGCCCGATTGCGGTCAGCCCGACCAGCAGGTCCCGATCGGCAGCGGCGACCAGAGGCAACGGTTCGTCGCTGGCGACATGGACGGCACGCAGATGGTCGTCGGTGAGCGTCTCGCCCCGCTCGATCGGCTGTGCGAGTGCCAGCACGGGCACACGGTCGGCGACCCGTGCGAGGGTCACGGCCCCGAAGAGTGCGCCGGCGAGCACGACCACGAGACCGCTCA
>JAGXST010000066.1 GCA_018335555.1 Actinomycetota bacterium
CGGGTGACCATGCGCCGGTCGACGGCATGCCGGATGGCCCGGCGCCAGCCGAACCGCGGGTACTGCAACCGCATCGGGGGCCGACGGACGTGGTCGGGAAGCGGCCGCTCGGCGAGCAGGTCGTCGACCAGCAGGCTCGCCCGCCGCTGCCCCTCGCGGGCCGTCTCGACGCGCACCACCGCCTCGGTGTGCTCGTGCAGGGCGTGACGCGCCGCTGCCTCGACATCGGCGTCCGACGCGCCCTCGAGGTCGGGGCCCACGTGCGGCGGCGGGAGGTCGGGGCCCTCGGTCGACACGGGCAGGTCCAACTCGGCGACCAGTTCCTGCTCCCCCGGCTTCTCGTTCACGTTCGAGCCTTCGAGACCGCCGGTCACTTCGTCGCGTGCAGGATGAGGTTGTAGAACACGTCGCGGGGCACGAACCTGGCCAGTACCTCGTCGTCGAGGCGGTGCAGTCGCGTGTAGGCGTTGAACGCCCCGAATGCCCACCTCGTGCCGAGCACGCCCGGCCGGATCGCGCCCTCGATGGTGCGCACCGCCCAGCCGACCCAGTTGGCGGTCAACTCCTCGGTCACGACCCGGGCCTCGCGGAAGCCCGCGAGCCTGGCCATCTTCTCGACGTCGGCGGGCCGGAAGGTGTGCAGGTCGACCTCGTGCTCGAGGCCGGCGAGCACGGCGTCCTCGACGGTGCCGCCGGACTCGACGATGCCCGGCTTGCGGTAGTGCTGCAGGCCGGGGAGAGCGGTGACGGCGCAGAAGGCGCGGTAGGTGTTGCGCTTGACGAACCACGACACCTTGTCGCCGACCTCGGTCGGCTCGCCCGCGATCACCAGCGTCCCGCCGGGCTTGAGCACCCGGTACATCTCGCGGATCGCGATGCCGGGCACTGGCAGGTGGTGGATGAAGGCGTGCCCGATGACGAGGTCGAAGCTCTCGTCGTCGTAGGGCAGCGCCTCGGCGTCACCCTGGCGGGTGTCGATGCTCAGGCCGTGTTCCTCGCCGTTGCGCCGACAGACCTCGAGCATCCCCTCGGAGATGTCGGTGGCCGCGAGCGCCGCGTCGTCGAGGCAGCCGCCGAGCGCGAGGTTGATCAGGAAGAAGCCGGTGCCGGCGCCGACCTCGAGCACGTCGTGGAACACGGCGCCCTCGGGGACGACCTTGCGGAAGCGGTCGCGCGCGTAGTCGATGCAGCGCTCGTCGTACGAGATCGAGAACTTCTCGTCGTACGTCTTGGCCTCCCAGTCGTGGTAGGCCTCCTGCTTCTGCTTGATGTCCATGTTCGACGTGTCGGGCACGGCGTGCAGTTCGGCGGCCATCACGTCCCCCTGGTGCGTTGTGGTCCGACAGACCGTAGCGTCGTGACCGGCCCATGCCCTAGCTGGACCTGGCAGGGTTCGGACGCCCTACGACTGCGGTCCGCCGGCCGCACGTCTCGCAACCAACAGTGGGAGCCACACATGAGCGAACGCGTCTGGGACCGGTTCCTGACCGATCAGGACCACGCTCACCTCGAACGGCGTGACAAGAAGGGCCGGATCGGGTTCGGGGCGCGACCGGCGGTGCTGTCGGTCGACAACTACCGTCAGGCGGTGGGGGACGAACCCCAGCCGTTGCTCGACGCGATCGAGTCGTGGCCGAGCAGCACCGGCCTCGCCGGTTGGAACGCGCTCGAACACATCGAAACGCTGTTCAGCGTGGCCCGCGCCGCGTCGTTGCCGATCATCCACGTCACCGGGCTGTTGCCGCAGGAGTCGGGCGTGAGCGGCTGGCGACACACGACGCGGGGGGAGGTCGAGCGCACGGATGCCGACGCGGAACGGGAGCTGCGTCGGTACGACATCGTCCCACAGGCCGCCCCCGTCCACGGGGAGGTCGTGCTTCGCAAGGCCGCGCCGAGCGCGTTCTTCGGCACGCCGCTGATGGCACACCTGACCTCGCAGCACATCGACACCCTGATCGTGTGTGGCGAGTCCACCTCGGGCTGCGTCCGCGCCACCGTCGTGGACGGCCGCTCGTATCGACTTCGGATGATCGTGGTCGAGGAATGCGTCTACGACCGACACGAGGCGCCGCACGCCATCAACCTGTTCGACATGAACCAGAAGTACGCGGACGTCCTCGGACTCGACGAGGTGACGTCGTGGATCGAACAGCGGGTCAGCGGCCGGTGAACTCGGCCTTGCCGGGGCCGTTGTCGAGGAACGATCGGATGCCGATGGTCGCGTCGTCGGTGCCGAACGCCTCGGCGAACAGCGACTGCTCCAGCCGCAGGCCCTGGTCGAGCGGCATCTCGGTGCCCTCCTCGACGGCCTGCTTGATCAGACGCAGCGCGAACGGCCCCCTGGCGTAGCGGGCCGCGGCCTCGACCGCCTTGTCGTAGACGTCGTCGGCGGGGTGGACCTGGTCGACCAGGCCGATCCGCTCGGCCTCGCCCATGTCCACCATGCGTCCCGAGAAGAGCAATTCCTTGGCGCGCGACAGACCGACCAGACGCGGGAGACGCTGCGTTCCGCCGGCGCCCGGGATCAGGCCGAGCAGCACCTCGGGCTGGCCGAGCTTGGCGTTGTCCGCGGCGAAGCGGAAGTCGCACGCCAGCGCGACCTCACAGCCACCCCCGAGCGCATACCCGTTGAGCACCGCGATCGTCACCAGCGGCACCCGGGCGAGGGTGTCGAGGGCACGTTGCAGCACGCCACCACCGGCCTTCATCGACTGGTAGTCGTAGTCGGGGAAGCCCTTGATGTCGGCCCCGGCGGCGAACACCTTCGGTCCGCCCCAGACCACGACCGCACCGACGTCGTCGTGGTCCGCCGCTTCCTGGGCGCACTCGCCGATCTCGAGCCAGACCTGGTTGGAGATCGCGTTCATCGGCGGACGGTCCATGCGGATCGTGCCGACCCGACGCTCGGCATCGACCTCGAGGCGGACGAATTCTCCCATGCGTGCACTCCCGGACGTGGTTCGTGGCGGCCCCCGCGGGGGTGACGACCGAGCCTAGCCAGGGCCCCTGTCCCGTCGGTCAGCGACGGCCGGTGGCGCCGGCCGGTCCCGAGTGGCATACTGGTCCAGTCAGTAGACCAATCTGACGTCGGTGTCAGGTTCGGGGTCGCAGCGACCAGGGAGCGAGCGATGGCGACAGGGACCCCTCCCCTGACGGACGCGGCCCCCGCGCTGCGCCCCGTCGCCCGCGCGCCACTGCACGAGGCCATCGCCGAACGCCTGCTCTCCCACGTCGTCCAGTCCGATCTCAAGGTCGGCGACCGCCTGCCCGGCGAACGCGACCTCGCCCGCCGCCTCGGCGTGTCGCGCACCACGGTCCGCCAGGCCATCGTGGTGCTGCAGACCCAGGGCATCCTCGAGGTCCGCCACGGCGGCGGGACCTTCCTGCGTGACCTCGACCCCACGTCGGGCCCGCTCGCCCGGGTCGTCGAACGTCGCCACCGCCTGCCGGCCGTCCTCGAGGCCCGTCGTGCGCTCGAGATCCCGATCGCCGCACTGGCCGCCGAGCGACGCACCGAGGCCGACCTCGCCGCCATCGCGTCCGGACTCGACCTGATGCGCCGCGAGGTCGCCAACGGCGACATCGGTCTCGAAGGCGACGGCGCGTTCCACCGGGCCGTCACCGAGGCCGCCCACAACCCGGTCCTGGCCGAGTTGATGGACCGCCTCCAGGAGGCCGTGGCCGAGACCCGGGGTGAATCGTTGTCCCAGCAGGGGCGTCCCCCGCGCTCCCTCGCCGATCACGAGGCCATCGCCGCCGCGGTCGTGGCCGGCGACCCCGACGCCGCAGCCGATGCCATGCGCGCCCACCTCGATCACGTCGCCGACCTGCGGCTGTTCGAGATCTACCCCCCGGCGCAGGACGCGCAGGAGGTACCCAGATGAGCACCATCACCCGGATCGACCTGCCCCGCAGCCTGCGCCGCGAGGACCTGCGGCCCCTGCCCGCCACCGCCCGGACGCGGACCGGGGGCGGCGACCCGCTCGGCTTCCCCGGTTATGCGCAGAAGTTGGCCGACCTCGGCGACGACGACGAGTCGGTCGCCGTCGGCCTCGCGACCCTGGCCGGTAATGACGTGGTCGTGGCGCTGGGTGACTTCGGTGTCCTCGGCGGCTCGATGGGGCAGGTCCACGGCGACCGGGTCGCGCTGGCGATGGAGGTCGCACTCGAACGCCGGCTGCCGTTCCTGGCGGTCACCTCGTCCGGTGGCGCCCGCATGCAGGAGGGCATGGTCTCGCTGGTCCAGATGGCCCGTACCGCCGAGGGAATCCGTCGCCTACGTGACGCCGGCCTGCCCGTGCTCGCCCACTTCACCCACCCGACCACCGGCGGCGTCCACGCCTCGTACGGCGCGCTGGCCGACGTCGTCGTCGCCGACGCCGGCGCCACGATCGGTTTCGCCGGCCCACGCGTCGTCGAGGCATTCACCGGCGAACCGGTCGGCGAGGACAGCCACACCGCCGAGGCGGCCCTGCGCGCCGGCCTGGTCGACGTCGTGGCCGCCGAGGGCGATGCGCCGCCCTACCTCGAGGCGTTCGTCGACCTGCTCCACCCCGCGCTGCGACACGGCCCGCTGCCGGTCGCCGAGCACGTCGAGGAACCTGTCGTCGTCCACGACGCCTGGGACGCGGTCCGCGCCGCGCGGCGCAACGACCGCCCCTCGGCCCGCGACCTGCTGCACGACGTCTTCGACGACCACCTCGAACTCCGCGGCGACCGGGCCGGCGAGGACGACCCCGCCGTCGTGGCCGCCGTCGCCCGGCTCGGCCAACGACGCGTCGTCGTGGTCGGGTTCGACCGTCGTGGCGTCGCCGAGGCGGCCGGAAGACGGCCCGGCCAACCGAACGCCGCCGGGTTCCGCAAGCTCCGACGCGCCGCCGACCTCGCCCGTCGCTGGAACCTGCCGCTGGTCAGCTTCATCGACACGGCCGGCGCCGACCCCTCCCCCGCGTCCGACCGTTCCGGCCTGGCCGCCGCGATCGCGGAGACGTTCGTCGCCGTCCTGTCCGTCGGGGCCCCGACCGTCGCGGTGGTGACCGGCGAGGGCGGGTCCGGCGGTGCCCTGGCGATCGGCGCCACCGACCGGCTGCTGATGCAGGACGACGCCGTGTTCGAGATCATCGCCCCCGAAGGCGCCGCGTCGATCCTGCACCGCGACCCGACCCGGGCCGAGGAGGTCGCACCGCTGCTCAAGCCGACCGCCTCCGACCTGCGCGACCTCGGCATCTGCGACCGGATCGTCCCCGGACCGACCACCTTCGACCCGCGAACCGCAGCGATCGCCCTGCGTGCCGAACTGGCGGCCACCCTGGCCGATCTCGACGCCGACGACGACCGACTCGACGCGCGCCACCGGCGGTACGGCGTCTGAGCCCGGATACCGTGGGCCCATGGTGACCCACCGGTTCGTCCCGCCTGTCCTGCTGGCAGCCGCCCTCCTGCTCGGAGCGTGCGACGACGGCGGCGAAACCGACGCGAGTCCCGCTCCTGCGCCGACGGCCGGCCCGACCGTGGCCCCGGCTCCCGAGGAGTCCGCGCCGCAGGCCACGCCGACCGAAACCACCACCGGCGGCGGCGAGACGGTCAGCTACGTCGCGTTGGGCGACTCCCTCGCGACGGGAGCGGGCGCCACGACCAGTTATGTCGAGGTGTACGCCGCGGCGCTGGAGGACCAGACCGGCGTCGACCTGGCGATCACCAACCTCGCGGTCAACGGGTGGACCAGCACCGACCTGCTCACCGCGCTGCAACGGGACGAGACGATGCGCACGGCGGTCGCCGGCGCCGACCTCGTGACCGTCGACATCGGCGCCAACGACCTGCTCGGCGCCATCCCGTTCTACGCCAGCGACAACTGCGGCGGCGACGACAACCTGCAGTGCCTGCGCGACGCGACCGCGCAAGTCGAGCAGCAATGGGCCGCCATCCTCGACGAAGTCATCGCACTGCGCGGCGGCGAGGCCGCCGGCATTGCCACGATCGATCTCTACCAACCGTTCATCGGCAACCGCCGGGTCGCCGACGACTTCGACGTCCTGCGGCCGGTGATGGACGGGCTCAACGAGGTCCTCACCGACGGGGCCGAGGCGCGGGGCATCCCGGTCGCCGCCGTCCACGACGCCTTCCACGGTCCCGACGGCACCGGCGACCCGAACGACGCGTTCCTGATCTCGGTCGACGGCCTGCATCCGAGCAACGCTGGGCACGAAGTGATCGCGCAGGAACTGTTGGCCCTCGACGTTGACTGGGCGCACGCTGACTGAAGCCGATCCTCGTCGGCACGATGAAGCGGTGCCGGCTGCGTATCGTTCGCGCATGGACCACGACGCCTACCTCGACCTCCTCGCCGACCAGACCGCCCGCTTCGCGCGGGTGGCGGCCACGGCGCCTTTCGACGCGGCCGTACCGTCGTGTCCCGAATGGGACGCGGCCGACCTGCTGTGGCACCTCACCGAGGTCCAGTACTTCTGGGCCCGGATCGCCGGGGGCGTCGAGGAGCCCGAACAGGTGCCCGATCTGGCCCGTCCGGCACCGGAGTACCTCGCCACCGTGCTCGAGGAGCAGACGCTGGCGTTGCTCCACGCGCTGCGCAGCCGCGAGGCGGCCGAGTGGTGCTGGTCGTGGTCCGACGACGGCGAGTACATCGGCTGGGTCGCCCGCCGCCAGGCCCACGAGGCCCTCATCCACCGCGTCGACGCCGAACTCGTGGCCGGCACCGAGGTCAGCGTCCCCGATGCCGCGGTCGCGGCCGACGGGGTCGACGAGATGCTGACCGTCTTCCTCGACGGCGTACCGACGTGGGGGTCGTTCGCCGACGACGGTCGCACGCTGCGGGTCGAGGCGACCGACACCGGGGACGCCTGGTCGATCCGTTTCGGCCGGTTCACCGGCACCTCGCCCAACTCCGGGGCGGTCTACGACGAGGACGCGCTGAGCCTGGCCGAGGACCTCGCCGAGCACGACACCACCATCCGGGGCGCCGCCTGGGACCTCGACCTGTGGCTGTGGGGCCGTGCGGACGCCGATGCGCTGCAGGTCGAGGGCGATCCGACACTGGCTGGGCGGCTGCGGGCCATGGCCGAGATCGAGTAGTCGGTCAGATGACCGCATAGCGCGCAACTCGGACGTCCTACCCGCGCTCGGGCTACAGATTCGTAGGTTCAACCCGATTGGTATGGCAACTCCACGATCGATCCGGTTGCCCCATGTCGTTCACCGCCGTCCGTACGCGCCTGCTCGAGGCCGGGGCCGCGCCACTGGCCACCCTCACCGCGCTGGCCCTGCTCGCGCCCGGCACGACCACGCTCGTGCCGGCGTCGAGCGCCACCGCCCCACCGGCACCGACCGTGCTGACCGCGGCGCCCCTCCCCGACGACGAACCGTTCGCGGCACCCGTGGCCAGCCCGGTCGCGACGCTCGCGTCGGCCGGGGACCTCGAGGCCGAGGCGATCGCACTGGCCGACGAGTTCGGCGCCGTCCCGGTCGACGAATCCGGCGTGCTGTGCCCCGTCACGGACCTCGAGGTCCGCTGGTCCGAGCCCGACGGCATCACCCACGGTGCGTTCATCGCCCCGGTCGGGCCCCGCCCGGACGAGCGCACCACCGGTATCAACGGCGTCGTGGTCTGCGGCGACTCGACGTGGGCCTTCATGGGCTTCGAGGCCAGCTCCGACGGCGTCACCTGGACCGTCCT
>JAGXST010000067.1 GCA_018335555.1 Actinomycetota bacterium
TGCGTTGGTGTCGCCAGGTCCGGGTGCCGTCGGCGGTTTGGGTGCAGGTCCACCCGTCGGTCTCTTTGGTGCGGTTCGCCGACGTGCACAACGGTGCGAGGTTGTCGACGTCGGTCCGTCCGGGCAGGTCCCCGGGTCGTGCGGGGTGCCAGGGACGTGCGTGGTCGGTCTGGCATGACAGGGCCGCGGTCGTGCAGCCGGGCTCGGAACAGGTGTCGTGCAGGGCGAGCAGCCCGTCGGTCAGCCAGCCGGGCGGGACCCGGTGTCTGCGGCCGATGCCGACCACCTGCCCGGTGTCGTCGAGGATGGTGGTGCGCAGGTCGGCGCCACGTTGGTCGATCAGCCGTCGTGCCGCGGCTGCGTTGAGGTACATGCGTCCGCCGGCGAGGTGGTGGAGCAGCCGGGCGGGCAGAGTGTTGCGACCTTGGGCGGGCCGGGGTTGGTGGCGTTTTCCAGGACGGCAAACGATGCGGGTCCGGCCTCGCCGAAGAACCGGCCACCGCTGCCGTCGAGCCGGGGCTGCAACGCCAGGAACTCCTCCACCCCGCCGCCGTCGGGATCATTGTCGCCACGGGCGGGGACGCCGTGGTCTCGGTCGATGAAGCGGGCGAGATGGCCCAGCCGATCCGGGTCGGCGGCCTGGTTGCGCACGATCAACTCGGCCAGCGCAGCATCCAACTGCTCGTCGGTGGCACGGGGCAGCCGCATGACCTGCAACACCAGGGTGCGGACCTGGCTCCACGACACCTTGCCCGGCACGAACGCCTCGAGCAGCCCGGGCAGCCGCCGGCACACCTCGGCGCAGGTGAGCAGCATGCGGCGGTCGGTCGCGGTGCGGCGGGCGACCAGCAGCAGCCACTGCTCGAGCGGGACCCCGGTCGTTGTTTCGGCCACCTCGGCGTCCTGGAGCCGGATGATCGAATCGATCGCCGACGCGATCAGCCGGTCGACCTGCCGCAGGCTCTCGAGCATCGCCCCGAGCTCAGGCACCCCGGCCAACACCGGAAACTCGACCGTCGCATCGTCCCATCCCGCCACCGTGACCACCTCGGCCGGACCAGGGTCCGGCAGCAGGGTGGTGGTGGCGGGGTTCGAGGTCATGAATCGACCATACGGACCCCGCTGTGACATGCGTCGATCCGGTTGCTCCGGAGCTGTGGAAACAACCTGGTCGCGGGGCCGGGTCCGGCACGAGCGCCCGCGGACACGCACGAGGGACGAGCCTGGCGGGGACCACGCGGCCCATGGAATCAGGTGGCGGTGAACGTGAGCAGGCGGTAGGCACCGGGGTCGTCGAGGTCGTCGCTGTCGCACGAGGTCGGTCGCGGCACGCCGGTCGGCTCGAGCACGACCTCGACGACGTGCGCTTCGTCCCGGACCACGAGGTGGACGCGCGTTCGGTCGTGACCGAGGTCCTCCACCTCGACGAACCGGACCGCGTCGAGGTGATCCACGCCGAGGTCGGTACGCAGGAACAACTCGGCGGCCTGTGCCGGGCGCGGCAGGCCCGAACGGCCCCGCGCCGACGCGAGGTCGAGCCGACCGGCCGCCGCGAGGTCGACGACCCGAACGGCTCCTGCCACGTCCAGGCCACCGTGCACGCTGCCGTGGGGCAGTACGACCAGGTTGGCGGCGAACCGGTGCCCGCCGACGTGCGACACCTCCCAGGTCTGGTCGGGTCGTAGGGCGGCGAGCGTGTCGGCGATCGGACGGCCCCAGGTCGCGCAGCAGCGGTCGCGCTTGGCGTGGGTGCACACCAGGTAGCGCGGGTCCGCGTCGTGGCGACCGATGCCGGGCGGTGTCGACGAGGTGCACACGGCCGGGTCGAGGTCGAGCAGGTCGCGCACGTCGTCGACTTCGAGCACCTCGAGCCACGGTCGTTCGCCCGCGTGGGCGAGGAGCACGGTCCTGGTGCCGGCCGCGGCGGTGTCTGTCGCACGGGCGGCGGGGCGGCGGATCAACTGCAGACGGACCGGGGCGTCCTCGGTGCCCGCCAGCAGGTGCGCGGCGACCTCGGCGTCGAGGCCGGACTCGCGTTCGGCGGTGCGGCCCCACGCACCGCCCTGTTCGACGCACAGCCAGCCGAGCGCGGTCGGCGCGGTCCCGGCCAGCGGCTCGTGCAGCCGGCGGGTGGTGTCGGCGCAGGTGGCCGTCACGGCAGGTTCTCGATTCCTCGGAGGGGGCGCTGCTGCGCTCGGCGGGCGTAGGGTACGGGCGTCGGTTGACCACCTGTGCACCATCCCGGTACCTTCCCCTGACGCGCGTTGCCCCACGCGGTGCATCTGTGCGCCCCGTCTCGCTCTCGCCCGACGCCCGGTCCTTCGAACGACCGACTCGCCACGCCCCCGCGCGCTGGCATGCGGCCGGGATCAGCGCAGAACGCAAGACGGACCGACCTTTCCACGCTCACCGCCCCATGCACGGGGCCCACGCACACCAGGAGGCCACCGTGTACGCGGTCATCGCCACGGGCGGCAAGCAGTACCGGGTCCAGCCCGGCCACGAAGTCATCATCGAAAAGCTCGTGGGTGAGGTCGGCGACGCCGTCGAACTCGTCCCGGTGCTCGTCGTCGGCGACGACGGTGCGGTCACCACCGGTGGCGACCTCGAGGGTCGCGCGGTGAAGGCCACCATCACCGGCCACGACAAGGGTGAGCGGATCCGAGTCTTCACCTACAAGAACAAGTCCCGCCAGCACAAGCGTCGCGGTCACCGTCAGCACCGCACGACCGTCCGCATCGAGGAGATCTGACATGGCGCACAAGAAGGGCGGCGGTTCGTCCAACAACGGCCGCGACTCCAACGCGAAGCGCCTCGGCGTGAAGAAGTACGGCGGCGAGGTCATCCGTGCGGGCGGCATCATCGTCCGCCAGCGCGGCACCAAGGTCCACCCCGGCGAGAACGTCGGCCGTGGCGGTGACGACACGCTGTTCGCACTCGCCGACGGTGCCGTCAGCTTCCACAAGACGCGCACGCGTACCACCGTCTCGGTCCTGCCGACCCAGGACTGACGACCGCTAGCGTTTGCAGCACGCGAGAGGGCGGCCCATCGTGGCCGCCCTCTCACGTGATGCAGTACCTCACCGCCCACCCACCTATCGGAGCGACCGTGGACACGCCAAGCTTCGTCGACGAGTGCACGGTCCACGTGCGCGGCGGGGACGGTGGCAACGGCTCGGTCTCCATGCGCCGTGAGGCCCACGT
>JAGXST010000068.1 GCA_018335555.1 Actinomycetota bacterium
TGGGCGAGGTCGGTCTGCCGGGTCCGGACCAGCGACGCACGTTCGGCGGTCAGGGCGCGTTGGCGGGCGATGTCGGGTGCGTGCAGCCTTGCGTGGAGCTGTCGCCAGCGGGCGGCGAGTTCCTCGATCTCTGGCGTGACCGGTTCCTGCGCGCGGCTTCGTGTCATGCGGGCCGCGAGGGCCGCGTGCGGGTCGTCGGGTTGGTGGGCGTGGTGGTGGATCTCGTCGAGGTGCTGGTCGAGGACGGTCTGGTAGAGACGGTTTGTCTGGCGTCCGCGGGAGAGGGCGACGTAGCCCCACTCGCGGTAGAGGGCCTCCGAGCCGAGGACGTAAGTGTGGTCGACGGTGAGGCCTTGGGCTTTGTGGCCGGTGATGGCGTAGCCGTGGGTGACGTGGCCGGCGTCGAGGTAGTCGCGGGTGAGGACGACGGTCCGGCCGTCGTCGGTGGTTGCGTCGATTGCACGTCGGTCGGGGTCGATCGAGGTGATGGTGGCCCGGGTGCCGTTGACGATGCCGTGGCGGCGGCTGTTGCGTAGGCCGACGATCCGGTCGCCGACCTGCAATTCGATCCCGGCGGCCTGGATGGTGGGGCCGGTGAGACGACCGTCTTGGAGCATGCGGGCGCGGGCCCGGTGGTTGAGGTCGTCCACGTCTGCCCGCCGGAGCCCGATCATGATCGACCCGGCCATCTCGTCGCGGGCGGTATCCCACCAGTCGTCGACGAGCTTCTGCCGCAGGTCGTCGGGAGTGTCGGCAGTGACTATCCGGCCCTGCTGGCGGTAGCTGTTGAGTGCTGCGGTGGGGTCGCCATGGCGGAGTTCGTCGAGCGCCGTCTGTTCCCACTGATGGGTCTGGCGACGATTGTCGGTGAGCTCGACGGCGGGCAGCCGGTTGGTGAGGGCGCGGAACAGGCCGCCGGCGTCGATCTCGGGCAACTGCCGTGGATCGCCGACCAGCACGACCTTCACCTGGCGCTGATCAGCGTGGTTGAGGAGGCGGGCGAGCTGGCGAGTACCAACCATCCCCGCCTCGTCCACGACCAGTACCGACCCGGCCGGCAACACGCCATCGTCATGTGCGAGGCGTCGTTCGAGGGCGGCGATGGTGGTGGACTCGATGCCGGCAGACTGCTCGAGCTCGAGTGCGGCACGGGCCGCCAAAGCGACCCCGGCGACGGGGATGCCGGCTTGTTGCCAGGCGTGCCGGGCGGCGTCGAGCGCGTAGGTCTTGCCGGTCCCGGCTTTGCCGACCACGACCTCGACGCCGGCGCCAGAGCTGGTGAGCCGACGCACCATCACCGCCTGCTCGTCCGACAGACTCCGGCCACGGACCGCCTGGTCAACGGTCGTGTCGTCGACGACGGCGATCCCGTCGCTCGCCCGGTCGAGGGCGGTGTTGATGGCGTGCGATTCGGTGAGCAGCAGGCCGCGGGTGGTGTAGCGCCGCTCACCCGGTCCCGACGGCACGACGCGGCCATCGGCCAGCCGTATCACGTCCGTGCTGGTCAGCTCGCCTCGTGTGGTGCCGAGCTCGACCAGCTTGGCCGGGTCGTGGGCGAGGACCTGGTCGGCGTACTGTTCGATCTCGGTGACTGGTGCGCCGGTCGGTAGCCGGGCGGCGATGGCTTGGAGCAGATCGCGGCGGGTGAACGACGACGACTGTTCGGTCAAGGCTTCGTGGTCGACCAGCTCGCCAGCCAGCCCAGCGATGTCTGGCGGTTGGGGTGTGGTGCCGCCGGTCAGCTTGTGGTGCCAGCCGTTGCGGAACCCGAGCCCTCGGCCGCGCTGCTGCCACCGTGCACGCAGCTCGGCCTCCGACAGCCGCTCACCTTTCGCCTGCCGGGTATCGAGGGTGGCGACCTGCGCGGCGGCGGCGGAGGTTTCGCCCCGGGCGGTCATGTGTTCGACGATCGCGGCCCGGCGCCTGGAGAACTGCTCGATGACCTTGGTGCCGATGCCATGCAGGTCGGCGTGGCCGTTGACGACCGGACCCCACCCAACGCCCAGCCGGCGGGTCAACTCGTGCCGCAGCTGCGCCTGGTAGAGGAACCCGGCGGTCTTGGCATGCGCGTACAGGCGGCGTGAGTCGATGGTCCGCCAGATGCCGTCATCGGTGGTGCGGGCGAGGTTGGCGACCAGCACGTGGGTGTGCAGCAGCGGATCGTTCGCCCGCGAGGTCCGATGACGAAACGCCGCCGCGATGAACCCGTCGACCTTGACCGTCTCGGCCCCGCCCGCACCACGCCGGGAATAGCCCGCTTCACGCTCGAGGTACCCGACCGCCGCGTCGACCGCCGCGTCGTGGGCGGCGACCACCTGCTCGGCGGTGGGCCGGTCACCGAACGCCCACAACAGCGACACCGACTTCGGTGGTCGGTAGGTCAGATCGAACCCCGGCACCCGCCGCGCCGGATGCGACGACAACTGCTCACCGGTGTCGGGATGTTTGCCGTCGAGCACGGCACGGAGCTGTTCGGGCTCGACCGTGCCGGCCAACTGCAGGCTGCCGTGGGTGAGCCAGCGGCCGGGTTCTTCGCCTTTGGCGAGGTAGTAGTCGGCCGCATCGCCGTGGCCGTCGCGGTCGGCGACGACCGACAGGTAGTAGTCGGCGCGTCCTGGGGCCATCCGTCCGATGTTCAACATCCGACGTGGCCGCGGGTCTCGCACTGGCCCAGTGCCAGTCTGTGTGACCGTTTCATGGGTTGATGGTGGAGGCGTTACAAGGTCACGTCCAACCTTCGAAACGGCTTCTAGAAGCACTGTAGCGTCAGAATTCGTCGGTTTCGTGTCTTCGGGTCTCGTGACGTTTCGGGGGGTCTCTCGGGGTGTGTCGTCGTTCGGGCTGAATCTTCTTCGAGGTCGGCTGAACGGTTGTGCGACAGGCGCATGACTGTCACTTCCGGGGATCGTCGGAGACAACTCCCTTGGTGACGCGACCACCGGACACCCCGATGCACCAACCGGCACTGACTCCAGCGACGTCCACAGGCGTGCACCCGTGTACGCGGCCGTCCGCCCCACGCGGGCGAGACGAGCCCGCGGACGGCAACGGCAGCGTTGCGCGTCGCGGTCAGGGGTCGGGGCCGACGGGAAACTCACGACGGCGGCCCGGCTCCCGTCGTCGTGAGGGATTCGTGAGTCGCGTCTGGACGATGACCTCACCCGATCCAAGGAACAACCGATGACCATCACCGCTCTTGCCGCGACCGACCTGCCCGTGCTCATGGCCATCGAGCAGACCGCCCAGCTGCTCGGCATCAGCCGCAGCGCCGCCTACCGCGCCGCCGCGGCCGGACAGATCCCCACGGTCCGTATCGGCCGCCGGCTGTTGGTTCCCACTGCACGACTGCTCGAGATGCTCGGCCTCGAACCGCCAGCCGACCCTGCCGCCGTCGCGGCCAACAACTGAATCGCCCGTGCATCGGACGGCGAGCCTCGGCGGCGGCTCGCCGTCCACAGCGCGACGCAGCCGCGGTCGCGTCGCAGCCGGTCACCGGTCCTCGTGGACCGGACCACGACTGGAGCGACCACCCCGTGACCCGCCACCCCGAGGGCATCGACGACCAGCTGGACTGCATCCGTCGTGAGCAGTTCGCCCACAGCCAACGAGGTCCGCTGCGGGCGTTCCTCAACCAAGGGCCCGGCCGCAACGATTTGTCCACAGGGCTCAGACGCGCGTGGAACGCCGATCGCGGGTACCGCCTGCGAAAGAGCGAGCACCATAGGGACAACGCCCTCGGGAACCACCCGCTGCCGCCGTTTGCGCAGATTGCTCGCCCTGCGCTGCCTCGTGGCGGGGCGGCGGAGGAGGACGGCTCCCGTTGTCGTTCCCCACGTGCGCGCACCGCTGAGGCACCACCCGGAGGGAGCGGTCACCGATACCGTCCTCGGCAGTACGGAGGCAGTTTGGACACGGGGTGGGGTCGATGATGTTGTGGGGCGCCGTGGCGATTGCGTCCTTCACGGTCGCGTTGCTTCTACCGGCATCCGCGGCCTTCGCGCACGCGGGCGGGACCGTCCCGCAGGCCCGCTTGAGTGCGGACGGGCCCCGCGTCCTTGTCGAGTGGTGGGCTGCGGGTGACGACGTCTCCGACATCGGTGTCGGTCTCGACCTGCTGCCCGAGGAGGCTTCGCTGGCCTTCCAAGGAGTCGGCGACGCCTACCCGACCGCGGAACAGGAGAGGCGGTTCGCCCGCTCGGCAGAGCTTCGCGCGTACCTGCTCGACAACGTGCAGGTGATCCAAGACGGGGAGCCTTGCGACGCCACGGTCTTCGTGCCGGACGAGGTCATCGTCGCGGGCGTTCGCTACGAATTCATCTGCCCTCAGCAGGTTGAGCAGGTCTCCGTGCGCATTACCTTGCTTCACGACCGCGACGAGCAGTACCGGACCTACAGCATCGACGGCACGATCTGGAGCGAGATTCACACCGTCCACCATCCCGAACACGTGTGGGACGCGACCCTGGTCCCCGCGACAAAGGAGGCGGACGGGCTGCCGCTCCTTGTTGCCGGGATCGGGTTGGTAGGCGTCGGGGGCGGCGTTGTCTTGTGGTGGACACGCGCCACGGTCGGCAACCGGTCGGGGGGCCAGTGATGAGCCCGCTGGAACGTCTCCGCTCTCCCGATGGTCCGCTCGATCCGCTACTGGTCCGGCTGATCGACGACCCGCAGTTCGGCGGGGCAGCCGCACTCCTGGGGCTGCTGATCGCGGCCGGTGTCGGGGCGGTCCACGCGCTTGGACCGGGCCATGGCAAGGCACTCATCGGGGCCTATCTTGCCGGTTCGCGTGGCCGAGTCCGTGACGCCGTGGCGCTGGGCCTGTTGGTCGCGGTCATGCACACCGGTTCGGTGTTGGTGCTCGCCGCGGGGCTGCGCACCGCCCAGCACGCAGCTGTGGGCCAGCGTCTGGAGGCGCTCCTGACGATGGTCGTCGCCGGTGGCATCTTCCTGCTCGGGTGCAAGATGCTCCGCGACCGGTGGCTCGCTCGCCGACGTCGACAGCACGAGGCGGCGGACCTCTCCAGGTCGGCAGTTGTGGCCGGGAGAGCGGCACGCCGGCGCGTCGCTGCGTCCGAGCATGGCCACCATGCACACGAGGACGGCCACGGGCGCCATTCTGGCCACCACCACGAGCTACCGCCGGGGGTGGCTCCGCTTTCTCGAGCCGGGCTCGTGGCACTGGCCGGTGCGGGGGGACTGCTGCCAAGCCCGGTGGCGCTGCTGGTCCTGGTGACCGCGCTCGCCATGGGACGGACGGGGTACGGGATCGCCCTGCTGATGGCGTTCAGCCTCGGCTTGGCCGCGACCCTGACCGGGATCGGGCTTACGATCCTGTGGGCCAGAACGAGCCTTGAACGACGCGTGTACCGCCCCCGCGTGTCATGGCTGATCGACAAGCTGCCAATCGGTAGCGCCGTCGCCCTGCTCGCCGGCGGGCTGATCCTGGGCTGGGCCGCCATCACCTCGCTCTGACTGGCGGGCTAATCTGGCCGCCCCACGTGGATGGGCTAGCGTCGATCGGCGACAACCCCCGCGGAGCCACCATCGATCCTGCGCAGCTCGGGCTCGATAGCTTCTTCAGGCCGCGGTACGGACCACCCACCTGCGGCGGTTCTTTCTATGCGGGTCGGTCGACCAGATTCGCGACACGACAAGGCGAGCGGGTACGGCTCTCGTGAGTGCTCATATGAGAGGATGAGCTGAGTCGCCAATGGAGAGCGCGGGCTTGTTGGCCGCAACCCGCGCGGTGAGGGGCTGTGTCCGAGATAGACACTCTGCGCTTCGTCCCGAGGTCGTTCCTGGTCGGGCCAGGCGCGGTCATCGCAGGGCATCGCTGTGGGATCGTTGGTGCCGCACGACGGTGATGCCGATCGTGAGGGCGGTTAGTGGCAGGACGAACCAGGTGATGGCGGCGGCGAGTTGGCCGGCCAGGCCGTGTTCTGCGGCGTCGAGGACCAGGTAGGTCACGTAGGCGAGGTAGTAGCCGAAGAAGACGCCCGCCTCCCACCGGGCGATGGTGTGGCCGGTGAAGAAGATCGGCAGGCAGGCGATCGCGACGCCGATCATGATCGGGATGTCGAAGGTCAGCGCGCCGTCGGGAACGGGAATCCCGTCGGGCGCGACGATGCCGCCGAGGCCGAGCACGGCGAGGATGTTGAAGATGTTGCTGCCGACGACGTTGCCGACGGCGATGTCGCGTGCACCGCGGATCGTGGCCATCACCGACGTCGCCACCTCCGGCAGCGACGTTCCCGCCGCGACGATGGTAAGTCCGATCACCAGCTCGCTCACCCCGAGCGCGCTGGCCGTGGCGACGGCCGCGTCGACCAACCACTGCGAGCCCAGCACCAGCAGCACGAGTCCGACCAGGATCAGCGCGACGTTGACGGCCGGCGAGGAGGGTTTGCCTGCGTCGCCGACGGCCCCCTCGTACTCCAGCTCGATCTCGGCGGTCTCGCGTCGACTCTGGCGGATCAGAAACACCGTGTAGCCGATGATCCCGGCAAACAGCAGCACGCCGTCGATGCGTCCGATACCGCCGTCGAGGGCGAACACCAGCACCGCGACCGACGC
Organism: Actinomycetota bacterium; assembly: GCA_018335555.1. Lineage (GTDB taxonomy): Bacteria > Actinomycetota > Nitriliruptoria > Nitriliruptorales > Nitriliruptoraceae > Egicoccus. The sequence goes on from JAGXST010000068.1 coordinate 6,574, forward strand.
GCCGATCATCAGCGGCACGTCGCGGCGGACGAGTTTGCTCGCGACCACCAGCGGGGCGATCAGCGCGGACACGCCCAGGATGAACAGCACGTTGAAGATGTTGCTGCCGACGACGTTGCCGAGCGCGACCTCGGCCTGTCCGGCGTAGGCGGAGCCGACCGTGACGGCCATCTCGGGCGCGCTGGTGCCGAATGCGACCACGGTGAGACCGACGACGAGAGGCGAGATGCCGATGGCGACGGCCAGCCGCGAGGCGCCGCGGACCAG
>JAGXST010000069.1 GCA_018335555.1 Actinomycetota bacterium
CGGTGGCCTGCAGTTCGAGCAGGCGCTCGAGATCCTCGGAACTCGGGTCCGCCACCGTCACCTCCATGGAGTCGTCGCGATCCGGGACGCTACCACCGGTGCCGACAGCCCCCGTCGCGTGGCGGCTTCGTTCAGTCGCCCGATCCAGGCCGGCATCGCCGCAGCCTCGGTGGCGTGGTGTCCTGCGTCGATCAGGGCCAGTCCCTGCTCGAGCGCGTCGAGGGTGACGTGGTGGCGCAGATCGCCGGTGACGTACACGTCGGCGCCGGCGCGCAAGGCGTCACCGATGTGGCCGTCCCCGGCCCCGCCGACCACCGCGATCGTCTCGACCGTGCGGTCCGGGTCGCCGGCGAAGCGCAGGTGCGGGGCGGGCAGCCGGTCGCGCACGGTGTCGGCGACCTCGGCCAGCCTGGTGGGCTGCGGTAGGCGGCCGAGCCGCCCCAGGCCGACCTCGGCGCCGTCGACCAGCGGGTACAGGTCGTAGGCGACCTCGTCGTAGGGGTGGGCCACCTGCAGCGCAGCCACGACCGTGCCCGCTCGGCGGCGTGGCAGCACGACCTCGAGCCGCCACTCGTCCTCGGCTGCGTCCTGACCGACGCCCTCGCCGCTGTAGGGGTCGCTGCCCTCCAGCGGCCGGAACGTGCCGGTGCCCTGCACCCGGAAGCTGCAGCGCTCGTAGTCGCCGATGCGTCCGGCGCCGGCGGCCGCGAGGGCGTCCAGCACGGCGTCGAGCGCCTCGGGCGGCACGAACGTGACGAGCTTGACCTCGCCCGCGTCGCGCAGTTCGGTCGTGAGCGGTCGAACGTCCTGCAGGTCGAGCACCCGTACCACCGGGTCCGAGGTCCCCGCACCGTCGCGGGCGACGTCGAGGTTGGTGTGGGCGGCGGCGATCGCGACCCCGGCCCGGGCCGCGGCGAGGGCGATGCGGCCGGACGGCGTCGCAGGCGTCAGTGCCGGTAGCGGACGGAACAACAACGGGTGATGGGCGAGCACGAGCGTGTGGGGAGCGCCGGCCGCCTCCTCGACGACCGCGCCCGTGACGTCGAGGCCGACCAGCACCCGCTCCACCGGCCAGGCCGGATCGCCGACCTGCAGACCGACGTGGTCCCAGGACATCGCCTCGGCCGGCGGATACAGCCCGTGGAGCAGCGCCAGCCAGTCGTCGACCGTCTCGGCCATGGTCGCGGGTCTCCTCGCGTCGCGGGGCCCGCGAGCCTACGGGCTGCGGTCGGCACGGGCCCGACGGAGCTCGGCCGCCAGCGCCGCGACGTCATCGGCGGTCGAACGGTGGCTGATGACGCACGCGCGGACCGCAGGCCGGCCGGCGAGCAGCACGAATGACACCCATGCCACCCCGGAGGCGATCACGCTCTCGGCGACGGCGCGGTGGAAGGTCTCGTCGTGTTCGGGCTCGCTGATGCACACCACGGGTAGCGGCGTGTCGTTGGCGACGTGCCAGCCGTCCTGACGCAACGCTTCGCGCAGGTCGTCCGCGAGCGCGACGTCGTGTTCGAGTTGGCGGGCGTACCCGCGACGTCCGTGCACCGCGAGGGCGAGGAACAGTTTCAGACCGGCAGCCCGCCGCGACCACTGCATCGTCGTCGTGTACGGGTCGGTGGCGACGTTCGCCCCGGTCGACGTCGCCGGCATGTACGAGGTCGCGACGTCGAAGACATCGTGCAGCAGACCGCCGTGCCGGGTCAGGAGCATGCCGGCACCCATCGGCACGGACAGCCACTTGTGGGCGTCGACCGTGACCGAGTCCGCACGGTCGATCCCGGCCAGGTGTGGTCGCAGGACGTCCGAGAGCACGGCGGCGCCGGCCCACGCGGCGTCGACGTGGAACCACAGGCCGTGCTCCTCGGCGAGGTCCGCGGCTTCCGGGAGCGGGTCGACGACCCCGGCCGACGTCGTGCCGGCAGTCGCGACGACGAGGAATGGACACTCTCCCGCCGCCCGGTCACGCGCGATCTGACCGCGCAGGTCGTCGAGGTCGAGCCGCAGCGACGCGTCCGCGGGCACCAGCCTGACGCTGTCGCGCCCGAGGCCGCACTGGTGGGCGATCTTCAACCAGGCGAGGTGGCTCTCCGAGGAGGCGTAGAACACCGGCCGGCCGGGCAGGGCCCGAAGACCGCCGGTGGCGACCTCGGGAAATCGTGCCTGCAGCGCCAACGCCACGGCGGTCGCGTTGGCCTCGGCACCGCCAGTGGTGAACGAACCCGCAGGCGAGGGCAGACCCGTCCACTCGCCCATCGTACGGATCACGAGCGCCTCGATCTCGACCGCGCCCGGGGCGTGGCTGCGGACCGCGAGTTGCGGGTTGAAACCAGCCGTGAGGATGTCCGCCGCGATCCCCGCGGTCAGCGGCGAAGGGTTGAACAGCCCGAAGTAGCGCGGGTGCGTGGTCAGCACCGTGCAGGACTCGAGCAGCCCGGCGGTCAAGGAGACGACCGACGCGGGATCGGCGCCGTGCTCGAGGTCGAAGGCATGGAGCGACGCCCGGAGGGCCGCGGGATCGTCCGCCGGGGCGATCGGCAGATCCCGCACGTGCCGGGCATGGCCGAGGACGACCTCGACGGCCTGGTGCAACAGCGCCGACTGCGCGTCGGGGTCGAGGTCGATGCTCACGTTGCCTCCAGAGGGACGGCGCCATTCGGGTCGCCACGACGGCCGCGACGGTAGACGCCGGAAGCGCCCACGCCGGCGGGATTGCGACATCACGCCCCGGACGGGCCCCGTGCTCCCACGGGCTACCCTGCGCCCCGTCCGGGCGGTTAGCTCAGCTGGCTAGAGCGCCTCGTTTACACCGAGGAGGCCGGGGGTTCGAGCCCCTCACCGCCCACCCGGTCTCACAGACCGGCGAGGTCGTCGGTCGTGATGCGTACGGCGCGGCGTCCGGCGGCCTGCAGGGCGGCGAAGTCACCGGCGGCCTGGGCCCGCTTCAACCGTCCGAAACTGAACTCGCGGCCAGGGATGTCGACGTCGATCTCGTCGTCGCCCACCACGACCAGGAAACGGCCGGTGTCCGGTCCGCCCTTGTGCAACTGGCCGGTCGAGTGCAGGTAGCGCGGCCCGATCCCCACGGTCACCGGGACGCCGAGCCGGGTTCGGAGACGGTCGGCAGCGGCCCGCAGCGCCGCTTCGTCCCCGCCCCCTGGCGTGACGAAGCCGAGCAGCGCGACGTAGTCGCCCGGACCGACGTCTCCGAGCACGTCGTCGGCGTCGCCGGTCGGTGGCAGGTCCTGACCCTCGGCGAGCACCCGGTCCGTGGCGGTCTTGGCCGACTGCACGTCGGGCTGGTCGAAGGGGTTGATGCCGAGCAGTGCCCCGGCGACGGCGGTCGCGAACTCCCACCGCACCACCTCGGCGGTCAGGTGCTCGGGCCCCGACCATGGCAGGTGCACCACCGGATGGCCGGCACGGGCGATCTCGTCGGCCGTCGCCTCCGGCCCGAGCACCACGACCAGGCGGTCGTCACCCCACCGGTCCGTGCCGTCGAGGTCGGCGTCGAGGACGGGCAGGATCCCCTTGCCCTCCTTGCCGGTCGACTCGGCGACCAACTGCTCGACCCACAGCCCGAAGCTGGCGATCTCGTCGGGCAGGACCAGCACCAGCTTGTCACGGCCGGCCTGGTGGGCCGCCGCCAACGTGGCGCCGAGCACGGCCGGCCCATTGACGTCGGGGTCGGTGCTGCGTGCGTTCTCGAGTTCCCGGCGGGCCGGGGCCAGATGGGCGTCGAGGTCGATCCCGAGCAGCGCCGCGGGCAGCAGCCCGAACGGGGTCAACGCACTGAACCGCCCGCCGACATCGGGCTGGCCGTGCACGACGGCCCGGTAGCCGCGGTCGCTCGCCTGCTGTTCGAGGCCGCTGCCCGGATCGGTGATCGGCAGGACGTGCCGGCCCGCACCGGAGCCGTGCACCTCGTCCAACCGCTGCGCGAACCGGGCCAGGTGGCAGGCCATCTCGACGGTGCCGCCCGACTTCGACGCCGGGACCAGCAGGGTCGCCTGCCAGGGCAGCTCACGCTCGACCGCGTCGACGGCGGCCGGGTCGACCGAGTCGAGGACGCGCAGCCGCGGATGCCCGGCGGCCGGCCCGAACACGGTCGCGAGCACCTCCGGGTACAGCGACGAGCCGCCCATGCCGACCAGCAGCACGTCGGTGAAGCCGTCCGCGACGACGTCGGCGGACAGGCGCCGCAGTTCCGCCACGACCTCGTCCGCCCGCTCGGTCGCGTCGAGCCAACCGAGCCGGTCGCTGATCTCGCTCGGGTCGTCCTGCCAGCTCTCCTCCCGGGGCCCACCCGTCCAGACCGTGTGGTCGCGGTCCCAGACACGCGGGACCAGCGCCATGGCCTGCGTGGTCGCGTCGGCGACGGCGTCGGTCAGGGGGCCGAGGGGCATCGGGGCACTTTCGTCCGGACGGGCAGGCGGCGGGCGACGACCAGCCTAGGCGCGGCGGCTCCCACCCCCCGGCCGACGGATAGCCTCGACCGAACGTGTCCCGCTGCCCTCCAGAAGCGAAGGTGCACCATGTCCGACCAGCCCACGCCCGACCAGCCGCGCCAGCAACCCCAGGTCCAGGTCGTCGTGCCAGACGACAGCAAGCACGGCGA
>JAGXST010000070.1 GCA_018335555.1 Actinomycetota bacterium
ACGGCGACGATGGCCAACAACCCGCGTGTGGTCCGGTCCTCGAACATGCAATCCGCCCCTCGACGTGGCCGAGGGGCGGATGTTAGGCAGGTCGGCGGATCAGGCGGCGCGGTCGAGCACGTCGAGCAGGCCCGAGAGGTTGTGGGCGCGCGACGGGTGGCGCAGCTTGGCCAGGGCACGGTTCTGCATCTGCCGTATACGTTCGCGGGTCAGGCCGAAGTGGGCACCGATCTCCTCGAGCGTCTGCGGCTCCTCGCCGTGCAGGCCGAAGCGCAGCACCAGGATGATGCGTTCGCGGTCGTCGAGGGCGGACAGGGCCGCCTCGATCTGCGCCATCGCGTCGCCCTCGAGCGCGGTCTCGGCCGGGTCGATACCGGCGGCGTCGGGGATCAGGTCCCCCATCGTCGCGTCACCGTCCTCGCCGATCGGTCGGTCGAGGCTGACCAGTTCCTGCATCGCCTCGCGGACCTCGCGGACGCGCTGCTCGGTCAGGCCGACCTCCTCGGCGATCTCGGCCTCACTCGGGTCGCCGCCCTTGCTCTGGCGCAGGCGCAGTTCGGCCGAACGCAACTTGCCGTACAGCTCCCAGACGTGGGCCGGGACGCGGATGGTGCGGCCCTTGGAGGCCACGCCGCGCTGCAGGGCCTGGCGGATCCACCACACCGCGTAGGTCGAGAACTTGTAGCCCTTGGTGTGGTCGAACTTCTCGACGGCACGCAACAGGCCGAGGTTGCCCTCCTGGATCAGTTCGATGAAGTCGAGGTCACGACCCGAGAACTTGCGGGCCTGGGGCACGACCAGGCGCAGGTTGGCCTGGACCATGCGCTCCTTGGCGCGCGCCCCGTCACGGCTGATCAGCTGCATGCGGGCCTTGTGGGCCCGGGTCAGCTTCGGCTTGGCCGCCAGGATGTCGTCGGCGGCGAGGCCGGCCTGGTAGCGCTTGGCGAGGTCGGCCTCGTCTTCCTTGGTGAGCAGCGAGTGACGGCCGGCGTCGTTGAGGTACTGACGCACCAGGTCGGTGGTCATCGCACCGGTGTACTCCGCCACCTCCTCGGGGGCGTCGTCGGCGACGTCGTCGACGACCTGCATCTCGCGACCGCGGATCTCGGCGACGACGTCGTCGAGCCAGTTGTCACCGTGCAGTTCGGGCAGGTGCAGCTCCTGCAGTTCGGAGAGCAGCACGTAGCCACGCTCGGACGAGCGTTCGAGCAGTTCTTCGACGGCGACTTCGGCAGTGGGGAGCTCGGTAGCGTTCACCGGGGCCTCCTTCGAGGTTCGAAAGGGCGAGCGCGCCAGCGGGGGCGGGACGCGGCGCGAGGGCGGGCCGGACGTGCCGGAGCGCGGCGGGGACGCCGGCCGTACGCCTTCGGGAGGGTTCTTGCTCCACCCTCGCACGTCTGGTTCGGAGCCGACGGCATCTTGTGCCGACGCTGGGACGGGAGGGTGGGGTGAGGGGCGGGGGATGGTGACCCTACGGACGCATGTTGCGCGCCGTTCGGGGGTTCACGAGGGATTCAACGCTCAATATCGGCAGATCACGTCCTTCGCTACCCCATACGCGCGCTGTGCGCACGGAAAGGTGATGCGCCGTCGGCGTCAGGACGCGGCGACCAACTCCACCTTGAGCCCGTCGGGGTCCTCGCAGAACAACGCATAGTGGTCGGGGCCGCCTGCGTGGGGGTGCCGGTCCGGGTACAGCACGCGGATCCCGCGGGCCTGCATGGCAGCGGTGAGCCGATCGACCTCGGTCGGGCCGGCGACGTGGAAGGCGAGGTGGTTGAGACCCACGGCCCGCCGATCGAGACCATCGGACACCAGCGGCGCCTGCGTGAACACGAGGTAGACGTCGTCGAGACGGTACGAGACGCCCTCGTCCCACTCCTGGAACACCTCGTAGCCGAGTTCGAGCAGCAGCCAGCCCCAGAACTCGACGCTGCGGGCGAGGTCGGCCACGTACAACTCGACGTGGTGCAGACCGCCCGGCCGCGGCGCTGCCGCCTGCCGGTCCACCGTCGCCTGGGACTCGACCTCCGACATCGCACTCCCTTCGCTCGGGTGACGCACGCTACCGCTCCCCCGGCCGCGACCGTCAGGGGCCGGCGAGCACCCGTCCGTGACCGGCGCGGATGCCCTCGGCGCGCAGCAGGGCGGCCTGCTCGCACTCCTTGCCGGGCGCGAGCCGTCCGGTGGCCGCGACCACCCGCCACCAGGGCACCGGCTGCTCGCAGGCTCGCAGCAGGTTGCCGACCGCCCGGGCCGCCCCCGGGAACCCGGCAGCTGCGGCCACCTCGCCGTAGCTGACGACCTCGCCCGGCTTGAGGTCGGACAGGACCGCGAGGACCGCGGCCTCGAAGTCGGAACGGTCCGGCGAGCCCATGGACGGCGACGGTAGCCGCGCACCGCGACGGCTAGCGTGGCGGAGGTCAGCCTGCGAGGAGTCCGCGTGATCACCGCATTCGTCCTGCTCGACGTCCAGACCGACCAGGTGCCCGAGGTCGCCGAGGCGTTGTGCGACGTCGACGGCGTCGTCGAGGTGTACTCGGTGACCGGCCGTTACGACCTGATCGTCAAGGTCAGGGTCGCGCGCAACGAGGATCTCGCCGACGTGGTCACCGGCCGGATCGGCAAGATCGCCGGTGTCGCCGGCTCCGAGACCGTGATCGCGTTCCGCAGCTACTCGCCGCGGGTGCTCGACGAGGGCTTCTCGTTGGGCCAGGACCCGCTCTGAGATCCTCCGGTCAGGCAACCCCCGTCTCGGGCGGGCGCTCCCCCTCCTCGTCCACCACGTCGTCGCCGGGCACCTGTTTGCGCGGATAGGCGATGCGCGGGTGGTAGATGCCGACCAGCGACTCGATGATCGTGTCGCGTGCCGTCATCAGTTCGCGGAACGTGAGGTCGGAGTCCTCGAACTGCCCGTCGTCGACACGTTCCTGCAGCAACCGATCGACGGTCGACTCGATCTCGTCGCGCGGCAGCGTCCCGCGCGACATCGCCATGGCCCGTGTGGCCGCCTCGCTGCAGTCGGCGAGCAGCAGCACCGCCGCCTCCTTGCTGCGCGGCTTGTGACCCTTGTACCGGAAGTGGTCCTCGTCGACCGCCTCGTGGTCACCGCCGGCCGCATCGACGGCCTGCTCGTAGAAGTACGTCACCAGCATGGTGCCGTGATGGCTGCCGATGCAGGCCACGACCTCGGGGGGCAGGCGGTACTCGGTGGCCATCTCGACGCCGTCGACGACGTGGTTCTGGATGATCACCGCCGACACCTCGGGCTCGAGGTCGTCGTGGGGGTTGGCGATGCCCTGCTGGTTCTCGATGAAGAAGTGGGGCTGCCGGACCTTCCCGATGTCGTGGTAGAGCGCGGCCACGCTGCCGAGCAGCGGCTGCGCACCGATGGCACGGCACGCCCGCTCGCACAGCGAGGCCACCATGACCGAGTGGTTGTAGGACCCGAGCGCCTTGGCCTCGAGTTCGCGCAGCAGGGGATGGTTGCGGTCGGCGAGGTCGAGCAGGGCCGTGACCGTCGGCAGCCGGAACAGGTTCTCGAGGAACGGCATCGCGCCCTGGACCACGACGGCGGTCACGAACCCGTTGAGGGCCCCGGCGAGGACGGCCGTGACCAGTTGGTCCCGAGGGCCGAACACCAGCACCAGCACCGCGGCGATGATCGGGTAGCTGAACCCGGCCCGCAACGTCGCGGAGCGCAGGTCCGAGCGCGAGGTGATCCGGGTCGTCAACGGCACACTGAAGAACGCCGCGGCCGCGGCGAAGAGCGCGACGGG
>JAGXST010000071.1 GCA_018335555.1 Actinomycetota bacterium
GGGTCGTCCTGCGGGCCGAACAGCTCGTCAAGGGGGTCGTGGTTGCTCATGGCTCTCGTGTCGACATCAGGGTCATCGTCGTCCCGGGCCGGACGGGGGCGGTACGTCCTCATCGCCGGGCGGATCGTCCGCGGAGCGCCCGGGCGTGCCGAGGACCTCGCGCAACCGAGCGATGGCGCGCTTGGCCAGGCCCTTGACCGCCTCGGGGTGCCGGCCCGTCACCTCGGCGATCTCGGCCGTGCGCAACCCGGCCACCAGCCGCAGCACCATCACCTCGCGCTGATCCTCGGACAGGCAGGCCAGCAGGGCCCGGACGTCCTCGAGGGAGAGGCGTTCGAGCGCATCGTCCTCGTAGGTGCCGGCGCGCTCGGCCAGCACGCCCGGCGCTGTCAGATCGGCCGGCCGGCGCCCGCTCCTGCGACGCGCGTCGACGAGGCGACGTCGCGCGATCGTGAAGACCCAGCCCCGGAACCGTTCCTCCTCGTCGCCCTCGAACCGTGACAACGAGCGGACGACCTCCAGGAAGACCTCACCGACGAGGTCCTCGGGGTCGGGCGCGTTCTGCGATCGGGCATAGCCGAGCAACGGCGGGGCGAGATCGCGGTAGATCGCGTCCCACGCCGATTGCCGCCCGCGGCGTGCCGCGCGCAGGACCGAGACGAAGGTCGGACCGAGCAGAGCGCCCCTCCCCATGTCGGCCGTCGTCGTAGGTTGTCGGCATCCGTCGTGGTCAGCCCAAGTGGCCGTCGCCGACGATCAGGAGACGGCCGCCTGCTGGCAACCGGCGCACCGCCCGTTGACGACCAGTTCGATCTGATCGGCCGCGAACCCGTGGTCGCCTTCGACATGTTCGCGGATCTGCGCGACCAGTGTGCCGACATGGTGGTCGACGTCGCCGCACTGCTGGCAGACGAGGTGGAAGTGCTCGTCCGGGTGGGCGAGCTCCCATCGTCCGGCATCGCGGTCGCCCAGGCGTGAGACGCGGGCAAGCCCGAGCTCCTCGAACAGCGCCAGCGTCCGGTACAGCGAGGCGGTGTCGATCTCGTCGCCGATGGCAGCCACCGAGGTCGCGATCTCGTCGACGGTCCGGTGACCGCTGCCGGCCTGCAGGGCGCGCCACACGGCACGCCGCGGCTGCGTCACACGGTGCCCGTGCGCCCGCAGCGTCCGATCGAGTTCGCCCTCCATGGGCTCAGCGTACGCTGCCCGGCCGACCGCGCTCAGTGGTGGTGTTCGGCCGCGTCGGCCTCGTCCTTGGTGGCATGCACCGTGCCGTCCGGGTGCTCGGGCGGGGTGTACACCGTCCAGAGACGCAGCGACTCGTCACCGCCGTTTCGGATGTCGTGGCGAACCCCGGCCGGTACGTAGACGAGCTGACCGGCGCCCATGGCCGACACCTGTCCGTCGAGGACCGCCTCGCCCTGTCCGGCCACGACGTACAGCAGTTGGTCGGCGTCGTCGTGCTGTTCCTCGCCGATCGCCTCGCCGGGTCGCAGATGCATCGTGACCAACTGGCTGTGTGGCCCGGTCTGCACCACCCGCCGGTAGTCGTCGGTCTGACGCGTGAGTTGTTCGATCTCGTGGACGCGGCCGTTACCCATCTGCTCGCCTGTCGTCGGGACGTCGCCTCGGCCCAAGCCTGCCACGTGGCGCCGGGGCGGGCAGCGGTCGGGGCACCGTCGCTCAGCGGGGGACGACCAGCAGTCCGCTACGCAGCTTCGGGAGCACGTAGGTGGTCTTCGGCGGCATCACCAGGCCGGCCTCGGCCACGCGCAGGACGTCCTCGATGTGCGGCGCGGTCAGCACGATACCGACGGCGTCCGGACCCTCGAGTGCTGCCAGGCCCAGCGGTGACGCGACGGCGCGTACGCGTGGTGTGGTGCCCCCGTCCCGGGCCTGCGCCGCCAGGATCGGGGCGATGACCTCGCGTTCGGCGAGCCGCACGTCGAGGGCCTCGACCGGGTCATCATCGAGGACCCGGTCGCGCAGATCCAGTCGCCACCACCGTCCCGCGACGGCGATGTGGACCACGCCGGCCTCTGTGGGCGTCGCCGCCCGTGGCAGGGGCTCGGGGCCGAGCCCGCGCTGTCGCAAGGCGGCCAGGACGTCGACCGACGACGACACCCCGTCGACGCGACGGTGGAACGCGAGCACCTGGAGGCGGTCGGCCGGCAACAGCGCCGACAGCACGCGACCGTGGACGGGGTCGTGCGCGGCGACGGCCGCGCCCCGGTGGTGGCCGTCCGCGACGAACAGCCGTCCTGCCGTCGCGATCGCCCCGGCAAGCGCGTCCTGCTGCTCTGGGTCGGTGATCAGCCACAGGGCCACGTCGACACCGTTGTCGTCGCGGAAGGCGACCGCGGGTTCGTCGACCGTCACGGCGGCCGTCGCCCGCTCCACCGCCTGGTGCCGGCGGTGGGTCAGCGCGACCGGGCTCGAGGCGATGCCGACCACCTCGAGGTAGCGCACGAGGTGGTGGACACGCACGGGATCGACGCGTTCGTGCGGCAGCACTTCGCCGCCGTCCCCGGTCGGCTCGAACGCGGCGGCCGGCAGGTCGCCGACGACCGCGGTCACGCGTTCGGCACCGGTACCGAACGCGACGACGGCCAGGGCGGGTCGGTCGATCGCGCGGAAGTGGCCGTCCGTGAGGAGCCGGTCGAGGGAGCGGCGGCAGGCCCGCAGGGTGTGCTCGAGGTCGACATCGGCCTCGGGGCCGGGCGGCAACACGTTGAGGAAGCTGCGGGGGTCCGCCGCTGCCATGGCGGCACGCGCGTCGGCCGAGAGCGCGTCGTAGGGCGGGGCGACCACGGCATGCGCGCCGGCGGCGGCCACGACGTGACCGGTGAATGGCGACAGTCGCAGGCTGCTCATGCCCGGTCGATCCACTTGTCGGCGGCGCGCAGCCGGCGTTCGAGGTCCCGCACGGTGGCCTCGGCGATCGAACGGATGCCGACCTCGCGGTTGAGTTGACCGTTGATCACCTCGGGTGTCAGCCCGGTCAGGTGGGTGAGCATGCGAACCCGGTCGGTGTTGGCCCCGCGCAACTCACGCTTCTGCTGCGTGCGGCTGACGGTGAGGGTCGTCCCCGATTCGCCGCCTCCGGCGCGCGGCGGGGGCGGGCTGAGTTCGATCTCGAGCGTGAAGTCATCGAGCGCTGGATCGTGGACGAGGTCTTCGGGGTGGTGGTCGTCGAAGATCGACGACGGGTCATGGTCGACGACCGCGGTCGCGGAGATCGCGGCGAAGAGCGAGAGCTGGTCCTCGCCGTCGGGTGGCAACGTGTCGAGCAGGTCGACCGGGTCCTGCTGGCCCTCCTGCTCGCGGCGCTTGAGGCTGTGGGTGCGCTGTTCGGCGATCTGGGTCGCGAACGTGCGCAGCCGCCAGTCGTCGGGGATGAACATGAACGCCTTCTGGCGCCGCAAGGCACCCGACCACCGGACGAGGCGGCCGACGGCCTGGCGGAAGAACAACTCGGTGACCGTGTTGGTCGCGTAGACACCCACGCGCAGCCGCGGGACGTCGACACCCTCGGACACCATGCGGACCGCCACGATCCACGGGTCGCGCGAGGCCGCGAACTCGCCGATCTTCTCGCTGGCCAGGGGGTCGTCGGAGGTGGCGACGACCGCCTCGACGCCCTGGTGGGCCTTGAGCAGTTTCTGGATCGAGCGGGCGTGTTCGACGTCCATCGCGATGACCAGGCCACCGGCGTCCGGGTGCGTCTCGCGCAGCCGCACCAGTTGCGTGTGCGCCTGGTCGAGCACGGTGGGCAGCCACTCGCCGTCCGGGGACAGCGCCGTGCGCAGCCGCTGCGACGACAACGTCCGGTCGAGGTGGTCGTCGAAGGTCGCCGAGACGATGTCGCCCTCCGGTGTCGACCATTCCATCTGGCCGTTGATGCGCGGGAAGAAGACGGGCCGCACGACGCCGCCGTCCGCAAGCGCCTCGCCGTAGCCATAGGTGTAGTCGGCGACCGCTTCCTCGAAATCGTAGGCCACGAACGGGATCGGGTTCTGGTCGCTGCGGAACGGGGTGCCCGACAGCGACAGGCGGTGCGCCGCGAGTTCGAACGCCTGGAAGACGCCGTCGCCCCACGCGCGCTCGGTGCCGGCGTGGTGCACCTCGTCGAGGACCACGAACGCGTCGTCGGAGGGTCCCCGCAACGGTCGGGGTTGCGCGGCGACCTGCTGGTAGGTGACGACCACCCCGTGCATGTCGTGGGGGAACGGGTCGGACGAGCCCCATTCCGGTTCGAGGTGCAGGCCGAAGCTCGAGGCGGCGTCCGCCCACTGGTGCTTGAGGTGCTGGGTGGGCGCGACGACCATCAGCCGCCGGTGCGGGTGGCGGCCGAGGTCACGGACGGCGGCCGTCAACGCGAACGTGGTCTTCCCGGCCCCCGGGGTCGCCACCGCGAGGAAGTCGCGCCGCGCCGTCGCCTCGAAGCGGTCCAGCGCCTCCTTCTGCCAGCGGCGGAGGCGCAGGGATCGACGCACGGGCGGGCCTTCGCGGGTTGTCGGTGGCGGCAGGGAGGCAGGGCCGGCGATGATGCCATGCCCGCCCGGGGGCGACGAACGACCCGCGCCCGATGCACGCCGACTTGACGGCGGGTCGCGTCCGGCCGTGTCAGGCGCCGGGTGCGTCCTCGGCACGTTCGTCGAGGATCTTGGCGTGCTCGCGCAGCGACTGGCCGATCGCGTCCTGCAGTGCGCGCGCGACGAAGGGCCGGACGACCTCAATCGCGATGGGGCGCAGACGCTGCAGGGATTCCAGGACCTCGTGGGCGTCGCGGGCGTCGTCGCGGCCCTCGACCAGCGGTAGCAGCAGTTCGCGATCGATCAGTTGCAGGAACCGGCCGGCGATCGTCGCCGCGTCGTCACGCAGGTGCTCGACCAGGTCGAGCACGACCGGCAGGGGGATACCGCTTGCGGTCAGTTCGGCGCCGGCCTGCAACAACAGAGGGGATGGGACGGTGGCGCCCTGGCCGTCGGCGTCGAACTCGACCAGGCCGAGTTCGGCGGAGCGGGCCAGCAGGGTCGGGTCCTGCGCGGCTTCGGGGAAGCGGTCGCGCAACTGCTCGAGGCTGACCCGCTCGGGCTGTTCGTCGATCAGCGGGGCGGTGAGAAGGTGCTCGAAACCCAGCAGGTCGCCGAGGTCGCCCCCGGTCGCCCAGGTGTCGAGCGTCTGGCGGATGGCGGCCAGACTGAACCCGCGCTGCTGCAGGTCGTCGATCAGTCGCAGCCGGTGCAGGTGCTCGTCGGCGTAGTAGCCGGTGCGGCCCTTGAGTTGTGGCGGCGGCAGCAGGCCCCGCGCCTGGTAGGCGCGGATCGTGCGGGAGGTCGTGCCCGCGCGGGCGGCCAACTCGTCGATGCGGAACATGCCCTCGACCGTAGCGCGTGCGACCCCCGGTCGATCGTCGGGTTGCGAGACATCCCAGAATGTGACACCGTTTGATGTCGGATAGGCAGCCCCGTTCGGGGCCTGGGAGGAACCACAATGGAACCGACGTCCTCGAGTGCCGCCCTGGAGCAACTGTGGCAGGGCTTCGCCCAGTTCGGCACCGACTGGTGGTACGTCGCGGTCGTGCTGGCCACGGCCGCGGTCGCATTCGCATGGCTGGCGACGGTCGGCACCCGAACGGCGGCGCCCGACCACGAGGGCACCGGCGGTCGAGTCGGACGGGCCCTCGACCGGTTCGGTGACGGTGCCGCCCACGTGACGGGCCTGCCGGCCTGGTCCGCCGCAGGCCTGTTGGTGCTGCTCGGTGCCCTGCTGATCGCCTACGCCGGGTTCATCTGGGACGTGTCCTGGCACATCGACATCGGCCGTGACGAGTTCCTGCTCAGCCCGCCGCACGTCTACCTGCTGATCGGTCTGACGGGCATCGGTGCGGCCGGCGTGGTCGCGACGGCCCTGGCCACCCGCAGCGACGCCCAGGTCGGGTGGCGCGTCCGACGCTGGACCGTGCCCTTGGGCGCTGCAGGGCTGCTGGCCGCCGGGGCGCTGGCCGTCGCCGGCTTCTGGATCGACGAGTTCTGGCACTCGGTCTACGGCCTCGACGTCACGATGTGGAGTCCGCCGCATCTGACCATGATCTCCTCGGCCGTCTTCAGTCCGCTCGCCGGTTGGCTGCTGCTGACCGAATCCGGGAAGGGGGCCGGGCAGCCGTGGGTGCGACGTCACGGCCGCGCCGTGCTGGCCGGCGCGACGTTGGTGTCGCTGTCGGCGTGGCAGTTGGAGTTCGACCTCGGCGTGCCCTTCTGGCAGCAGGGCTACCAACCCGTCCTGCTCGC
>JAGXST010000072.1 GCA_018335555.1 Actinomycetota bacterium
GTGGCGACCATCATGGACAACGTGCCCATGAAGAACATCATGCCGTTCGGGATGTGCATGTCGCCGTCAAACCCCACGGTGGCCTCGGCGACCGCGGCCGCGCTCGGTGTGCTCACGCCGATGCCGTGCGTGCCCGCGACCGCCTCGCCGTGGATCCCCGGCTCGCCGACCGTCATGGTCGCCAACAAGCCGGCGCTCAATGGCAACTGCAAGTTGATGTGCAGCTACGGGGGCGTCATCTCGGCGACCGTGCCGGGCCAGTTCACGGCGATGGTGCCGTGAGCGCGGCCGGAGAAGGGACCACCGAGGCGTAAGTGCCACAGCAGGCCCACCGTGCATCACGGGCCCTGTCACAAACGTCACCCCGGACCTCGGGGTGAGGACCATCACCCCGAAATCCGGGGTGGCCACCACCACCCCCGAACCACGGGGTGAACCCACCAGCGATTCGTTTCGCCCGGAGGAGAGCATGCCCAGTTACTTGACCCCAGGGGTCTACATCGAGGAGGTCCCGTCGGGTTCGGCGTCGTTGTCCGCAGGGGCAACTGCGATCGCCGCGTTCGTCGGGTTCACCGAGAAGGCCCCGACCGACGACCCAAGCGACCCGGAGGGCATGAAGCCCCGCCTGGTCACCAGTTGGAGCCAGTACGAGTCGCTCTACGGCGGTTTCACGCCCGGCGCGATGCTGCCGCACTCGGTCTACGGCTGGTTCCTCAACGGTGGAGCGGTCTGCTACATCGTCCGCATCCCCCACAACAAGGCCTCCGAGGAGCCCGGTCAGCTCGCGCTGCCGGCCGCCGACCGGGCCATCGGCAACGTGCTCGAGTTCACCTCGGTCGGTCCGGCCGACGGCATCTCGATCGCGGTCGAGCCGGCTGAGCCGGCCGAGACCGAGGACGGTTCGGACCCCGAGCCGATCTTCGACCTGTCCGTCCTCCAGGACGGCGTGGTCGTCGAGAGCTATGCCGGCCTCTCGCTCAAGGACGGCCCGACCAACGTCGTGACGACGCTGGCCGAGTCCTCCGAGCGGGTCAAGGTCGACCTCAAGGTCGAGATCACCGACGACCTCGACCTGACGCTGGCGATGCCGAAGGCCGGCCTGTACGCGCTCGAGCCCGCCCCCCGCGAGCCCGTCGAGGTCAAGGCCCCGACGTTCACGGGGTCCGAGACCAAGCGCCAGGGCATCAACGGCCTGGTCATCGCCGACGACGTCACGATGGTCATGGTCCCCGACCTGATCACCGCGGCGACGAAGGAGGACGGCTCGGTCGACCTCGGGATGTGGAAGTCGGTGCAGACCGCACTGATCAACCACTGCGAGGCCCAGGCCAACCGCATGGCCGTGCTGGACGCGCCTCCGGGCATGAGCGTGCAGCAGATCAAGGAGTGGCGTTCCGACGTCGCGATGTACGACTCGGCGTTCGCCGCGCTGTACTTCCCCTGGATCAAGGTCGCCAACCCGGCACCGACCAACGGTGACGACGAGATCTTCGTCCCGCCGAGCGGTCACATGGCCGGTCTGTGGGCCCGCGTCGACGAGTCCCGTGGGGTCTGGAAGGCTCCGGCCAACGAGATCATCCGCGGTGTCCTCGACGTCGAACTGCCGATCACCAAGGCCGAACAGGGCCTGCTCAACCCGATCGGCATCAACTGCATCCGCCCGTTCGGCACGCGCGGCATCCGCGTGTGGGGCGCCCGCACCCTGTCCTCGGACTCGGACTGGCGCTACATCAACGTGCGGCGGCTGTTCAACATGGTCGAGCAGGCCATCATGGACGGCACGCAGTGGGTCGTGTTCGAGCCCAACGACCAGAAGCTGTGGGAGGGCGTCAAGCGCACCGTCAGCGGATTCCTCCGCGGGCTGTGGCGCGACGGTGCGCTGTTCGGCGCGACTGCCGACCAGGCGTACTTCGTCAAGTGCGACGCCGAGAACAACCCGCCCGAGTCGATCGACGAGGGCAAGTTGGTCGTCGAGGTCGGCATCGCGCCGGTCAAGCCGGCCGAGTTCGTGATCTTCCGCATCAGCCAGCTCAAGGACAGCTCGTCCTGATGAGTCGGTAGGTGGGGTCGCGCTGTGCGCGGCCCCACCAGGCTCCACCCGGGGCCCACCGTCCCGGGGGGAGTCCGGTTCCACCCGCACGTAGGAATGCAGGACAGGACAGGACAGGACCGCAGGGTCCGGAACCTCACAACGACCTTCAGGAGGTCACGGCATGGCAGCTGAGCACGATTTCGAATATCTGGGATCACTGTTCTCCCTCGAGATCGAGGGAGTCGAGGTGGGTCGGTTCACGCAGGTGAGCGGACTCGGTTACACCGCCGAGGTGGTCACCTTCCAGGACACGCTGGCGTCGGGGAAGGTCGTGACGCGCAAGCGTCCCGGCCGCGTCTCCTACAACGACATCACGCTCAGCCGTGGTCTGTCGGCCGACAACGCCCTCGTCGAGTGGTACCAGACCGTTCTCGACGGGGCGGTCGAGCGCAAGAACGGCTCGATCGTCATGTACGACCCCGCAGGCACCGAGAACGGCCGCTGGAACTTCGAGCAGGCCTGGATCAGTGCCTGGTCGGCGACCGACCTCTCCGCCTCGTCGGACGACATCGTGATCGAAGAGGTCACGATCACCCACGAGTTCCTCGAGCGCGCCAGCTAGGCCGCGACAACGACCCCGCTCGCGGTCACCGGTGCCTGAAACGGTGCCGGTGGCCGCGGCCGGTTCCCCGCCACCTCCCGTGAATCCCGCCCTTCCCACCCGACCAGGAGCACGCGATGTCCGGACTTCGGACCGAGTACCCGTTCGTGCTGCCCAAGGGCTTCGTCGACGGCGAGGGCAACCTGCACCGCGAGGGCACGATGCGCCTCGCCACGGCCCGTGACGAACTCGAACCGCTCGCCGACCCCAAGGTCAAGGGTCCCGACGACCCGTACCTGACCGTGATCGTGCTGAGCCGGGTCATCACCGGGCTCGGCAGCCTCACGCGGCTGAACCCACGCGACGT
>JAGXST010000073.1 GCA_018335555.1 Actinomycetota bacterium
GGGGGCGACTCCCCCGGCGCGTCGATCGGGAACGCGAGCACGTCGGTCGGTCCGTCCTTGCCCATGTGCTGGGCGTTGAGCCCGGCGATGGTGGTCTCGTCGACCAGCAGCAACGCGAGCTCCATGTCGTCGGGCACGCGCCGCTGACGCAGCACGTGTCGGGCGAGGGCGACCAGGTCGTCGGCGTCGACGGGGACGCCCTGCTCGTCGGCGAGGAAGACGGCCACGTCAGTCCTCCCGTGGCCCGGCGGCGCGTTGGGCGTCGCGTTCGCGTTTGCGGGCTTCCTCGGCCTCTTCCTGGACCTGGTCCCAGTCGGCGTAGGCCTCCACGATGCGCTGCACGATGTGGTGGCGGACGACGTCGCCGGCCTTCAAGTAGGCGAACGCGACGCCCTCGATGCCATCGAGGATCTCGCCGACGATGCGCAGACCGGACTTGCGCCCCGACGGCAGGTCGACCTGGCTGATGTCGCCGGTCACGACCGCCTTCGAGTTGAAGCCGATGCGGGTCAGGAACATCTTCATCTGCTCGGCAGTGGTGTTCTGCGCCTCGTCGAGCACGATGAACGCATCGTTCAGGGTGCGGCCACGCATGTACGCCAGGGGGGCGACCTCGATGGTGCCGCGGTCGACGTGGTTGATCAGTTCCTCGGCCTCCATCATGTCGTGGAGGGCGTCCCACAGCGGCTTGAGGTACGGGTCGATCTTCTCGTGCAGGGTGCCGGGCAGGAAGCCCAGCCGTTCGCCGGCCTCGACCGCGGGGCGGGTCAGGATCAGGCGGTTGACCTGCTTGGCCCGCAGCGCCTGCACGGCCGCACCCATGGCGAGGTAGGTCTTGCCGGTACCGGCAGGACCGATCCCGAACGTGACCGTGTTGGCCTTGATGGCGTCGAGGTAGCGCTTCTGCCCCAGCGTCTTGGGACGGATCGTGCGACCCCGGTGGGTGATCAGCGCCTCGGAGAGCACGTCGGACGGACGTTCGCCCTCGTCGGCCTGGATCATGCGGATGGTCTGGCGGACCAGCGCCTTGTCCAGCAGCTGGCCGCGACCGAGCAGCAAAACCAGTTCCTCGAACAGGCGCGCGACACGGGCGGTCTCGACGGCCTCGGATGCGGTGATCGTGATCTCGTTGCCGCGGACGTGGACGTCGGCGGCGAACGCGTTCTCGATCAGCTTGAGCAACTCGTCGTTGGTCCCGAGCAGGGACACCATGGAGTGCTCACCGGGAACGAGGACCTTGACGCTGTCGGCTGGCACGGCGGCCGGGCCGGGGTCGCCCAGCGGCGACGGTGTGCTGCTCACGGAAGCGGTCGAGCTCCTGCATCGGGATCGCCGGACGGTGCGTGGCGGTGGGCCAGCCTACCGTCAGCGCACGATCCCGACATCGGTCAACCGCGATCGCAGGTCGGCCGTGGTGGTGTCCATGACGGCGGCCAGCGTCTCGATGTCTGCCGCCCGCACGGTGAGGACCTGGCCGTTGTAGTCGCCGCGACGTGTCCGGATGGAGTCGGTGTACCGGGCGAGCAGGTGCTCGGCCTCGCGGTGCCGGTCGAGCACCACCAGGTCGATCATGACCGACTCCTCGGTGTAGTCGCTGGCGCTCGGGGCGCGGCGATCAGCGCGCGGATCCGGCAGCAGTTCGGCGACCGGCACGCGGAAGAACTGCGCCATGGCGTGCAGGCGCGTGATCGAGACGGCGCGCTCGCCACGTTCGTACGCGCCCAGGACACTGGCCTTCAGTGTGCCGCCACTGCGCGCCTCGACGTCGTGCAGCGACAGATCCTGCTGCTGGCGTACACGCCGCAGACGCTCACCCAACGCGACCGCGTAGGGGTCCGTCAGCGTGGCGGCGGCTTCGACTGCCCCGGTCATGGTGTTCCACCCGTCCCTCAGGTCAGGAAAGGTACCAACCACGACCTTCCGCGAACGCCGGGAACCCGGCCACGCCGCGGGGCACGTTCGGACTATGCCGGGCCGTCCCATCGGCCGCAGACGGCACACAGCACCGCCAACGCGGCCGCTGCGGCATGTTCGGTCCGCAGCACGGTGGGCCCGAGCCCGACCACATGTGCGCCCCGCGCGACGAGATCGCCCACCTCGACGTCGGTCCAGCCGCCCTCCGGGCCGATCGCCAGCACCATCTCGGCACGGTCCGCGACCGCGGCCGCCCGCCGGTGCAGAGGTTCGCCGCCGGGATGGGCGACCAGGAGCGCGGTGTCCGGGCCGCCCGCCAGGCTCGCCACGTCGGTCGGGTCGGCGACAGCGGGTCGCCACGGTCGCCGGGACTGCTCGGCCGCGGCGCGGGCGACGGCCTGCCAGCGTGCCACGACCTTGTCGGCCTTGCCGTCGAGGCGGCTGATGCTGCGGGCCGCGGTGACCGGGACGAACCCGTCGGCACCGACCTCGGTCGCAGCCCGGACGACGTCATCGAACTTGCGACCCTTGGCCAGCGCCTGCGCGACGACCAGGCGTGGCCGTGGCGGTGCCTCGGTGCGGGCGGCGTCGACCAGGCGCAGACCGTCGTCGGACACGACGGCCGGCGCGTGCGACCCGGCCCCGTCCGCGGCGTGGCACGACGCGCCGACGGACAGACGCAGCACCGTGCGCAGGTGCCGTCGCGCTTCGGCGTCGACCACCACCTCGGTGCCGGCGGATGCTCCGGCGAGGTCGGCGTCGACGTGGAGGTAGGGAGTCAGGCTCACGGCACGGGGATCAGCGGAACGCGTCACGCAGGCGCGTGAACAGCCCGCGCCCGTCCGCAGCCAGGGGCTCCCCGCGCATCTCGGCGAGACGCGACAGCAGTTCGCGCTGCTCGGTGTCGAGATCGGTGGGGACCTCGACCCGGACCGCGAGACGCAGGTCGCCGCGGCGACCCGACGCCGAACTGGGCAGGCCGGCGCGTCGCACGATCAGGTGCTGGCCCGACTGGGTGCCCGCCGGGATGGGGACCTCGACCTCGGCGCCGTCGACGGTGGGGACGGTGACGGTGCCGCCGAGCGCGGCCTGGGTGACCGGCACGTTGATCTCGGCGATCAGGTCGCGCCCATCGCGTTCGAACCATTCGTGCGGGGTCAGGCGCACCTCGACGTACAGGTCGCCCGGCGGCGCGCCCTGGCGGCCGGCCTCGCCGGCCCCGGTCACGCGAAGGCGATCACCCTCGTCGACGCCTGCGGGGATGTCGACGCCCAGGGTGCGGCGCTGTGCGCGGCGCCCCTCGCCACCGCAGCCGGTGCAGGGGTCGGCGACCTGGCGGCCGCTGCCGCTGCACGTCGGGCACGGCGAGGCGGTCGCCAACTGTCCGAATGCGGTGCGGACCACGCGCTGGACCTGGCCCTGCCCGCCGCACGTCGTACATGCGGCCGGTGGCTTGCCCGACGCCGACCCCGACCCGCCGCAGATGTCGCACAGCGACGCGACCTCGACCTCGACCTCGCGGCGCACGCCGGTGACGACGTCCTCGAGGGTGACTTCGACCCCGACGAGCACGTCACGACCGGGGGTGGTGCGGCTGCGTCCACCGCCCGACGGTGCGCCGCCGCCGAACGCCGAACCGAAGAAGGCGTCGATGACGTCGCCGATCCCGCCGAAGCCGCCCTGTCCGAACCCGAACGGGTCCTGGCCGGCGCCGCGCGCCTGGGGCGTGCCGTCGTCGCCGAAGCGGTCGTAGCGGTCACGCTTCTGCGGGTCGGAGAGCACCTGGTAGGCGTGGGTGATCTGCTTGAACGCCTCCTCGTCACCACCCGCATCGGGGTGGTGCTGTCGCGCCTGGCGGCGGTAGGCACGCTTGATGTCGTCGGGTGACGCGTCACGCGGCACACCCAGCAGTTCGTAGAGGTCGGGCACGGGTCGTCGACTCTTCTCGTTTGACGGTGGGCGCTTCGGCCCTTAGCCGGACAGGTCGGTCAGCGAGGCCTGCAACTGGTCGGCGACGGCACGCACGGTGGCCAGCACGCTCGCGTAGTCCATGCGGGTCGGCCCCAGCACGCCCAGGGATCCGGCGGTGACCAACTGGTAGCGCTGGGCGACCAGCGAGGTCGCACGCAGGTCCTCGACCTCGTTCTCGCCGCCGATCCGCACGGTGGGCAGGTCGTTGGCGGTGCTCTGGTGCAGCAGGCGGGCCAGTGTGGCCCGCTCCTCGAGCAGTTGCAGCACGCGCGAGAGCTGGTCGCGTTCGAACCCCTCGTCGCCGGCCAGGGAGGCCTGGCCGCCGACGAACACGTGGTGCACGGTGTCGTCGGCCATGTCCTCGGCGGTCGCGTCGGACAGGGCACGCAACAGGTCGCGCAGCTCGGCGGGTGCCTCGTCGGTGATCGAGGCCAGCACGGCATGGACGTCGCCGAGCTTGCGGCCACGCACCTGTTCGCCG
Organism: Actinomycetota bacterium; assembly: GCA_018335555.1. GTDB lineage: Bacteria > Actinomycetota > Nitriliruptoria > Nitriliruptorales > Nitriliruptoraceae > Egicoccus. Next base: position 4,367 of record JAGXST010000073.1, read on the forward strand.
AGCACGACGCGGACGCGGTCGAGATCGGACTCGGTCGTGCCGTGCGGCAACTCGACGGTGCGCTTCTCCACCCGGCCGGTGTCGGCGACCAGCAGCAGCAGCGCCGAGGTGGGTCCGAGGCCGACCAGTTCGACCAGCTTGAGTCGCGAGGCGTCCAGCGCCGGGGCGATGACCAGCGACACCAACCGGGTCAGCTGCGAGAGCACCGAGGTGGTGCGGGCGAGCAGGTCCTCGACGTCGCGGGCCGAGCCGAGCAGTTCGCCGATCAACTCGCGGCGCTGGTCGTCGAGGTCGGCACGGTCGGCGAGGTCGTCGACGAAGCGCCGGTACCCGCGGTCGGTCGGCACCCGTCCCGCCGAGGTGTGGGGCTGGTGGATGTAGCCGAGCTCCTCGAGCGCGGACATCTCGTTGCGCACCGTGGCAGCGGAGACGGACAGCTGCGCCACCTCGACAACCCGCTTGGAACCGACCGGTTCGCCGCTGGACACGTACTCGGTCACGATCGCCCGCAGGATGGCGACCTTGCGCTCGTCCAGAGGCGGCGCCTCGTCCGGCTCGAGCCCGATGGCGGTCGCCTGGCCGGGGATCTGCACCTGGACCTGCAACGGGTGGTCGTGCTCGCTCATACGCCCACCTCCTTCGGTCCGCCGTGGGCTGTCGCGAGGGTAGCTGCGCTGGCAGTCGCGGGGCCAGGGTGCCAACACCGGTCGAGGCCACGCTCGTGTGCACGGGTGCGGACACCACGCGCGGCCACGTCGCTGACCTAGGGTTGAGGCAACACGCACGAGGAGGACCGTCCAGGTGTCCCACGACTACGCGGCCGGCGGCACACCACCGCCGGCGATCCCGCCCCAGGCGGCCGACCCACGGCCGACGGCCGAGGTGCTGCGGTCGATGACCGCGAACGCCCAGGCGCTGGTGAAGAAGGAGATCGAGCTCGCCAAGCTCGAGATCACCGAGATCGTCGTGGCACGCGTCATGGGCGTGGCGATGTTCCTCGGTGCTGCCGTCATCGGCCTGTTCATCCTCGGCTTCGTCGGCGTGACCGCCGCAGTTGCGCTGCAGTTGGTGCTGCCGGCCTGGGCCGCCTGGCTGATCGTCACCGGGCTCTACATCCTGGTGGCGGTGATCCTGGCGCTGATCGGCAAGAAGAAGATGACCACGCCGTCGAGTTCGCCCGACCGGACCAGGGCGACCGTGGAGGAAACCGTGGAGTGGGCCAAGAAGCGGGTGGGATCATGAGCGGCGGTGGCGGAGTGAACCGAAGGGCGAGGCCACCGGTCTCGGAGGAGAAGTCATGAGCGGCGGTGGCGGAGTGAACCGAAGGGCGAGGCCACCGGCCGCGGAGGAGAAGTCATGAGTGGTGCCGGTGACGCCAAGGACCGGGTGAAGCAGCAGGTCCAGGACGCCGTGTCGAAGGCCCAGCGCGAGTTCGAGGCGGCCAAGGCCGAAGCCAAGACGGTCCAGGCCAAGGCACAGACCCCGCCCGCCAAGGACGCCGACGAGGCGGCCCAACAGGCCCGCGACCTGCGCGCCCGGCTCGACCAGGACATCGCCGCCCTCGAGGCGCGCATCCCGCCCCGCGACACCGTGCTCGGCCAGGCCCGCGCGGTCGGCGGCGCCGTCGTCGGCGGCCTGGGCCTGCTCGGGGTGCTCTCGACCCTGCGCGAGAAGCGCAAGGAGAAGAAGGAGTTCGAGGCCGAGGCGGACAAGGTCGCGCGGGCCATCGCCCGGCATCTGCCCGCGGCGGTCGCCGACCTGTCACCGCCGCCCGCCGTGCTGCTCGAGGACGGCTGGG
>JAGXST010000074.1 GCA_018335555.1 Actinomycetota bacterium
CCCGACGGGGCCTGCCGCGTCAGGACGTCGACGCGGCGGGGACGCACTCGGGGCAGCGGGCGCGGAAGGTGACCTCGACGGCCAGCAACTCGAAACCGTGGTGCTGGTCCTCGGGCAGGCGCGGGTCGTCCGCGCGGACGTCGAGCATGCGCCCGCACGACACGCACACCAGGTGGTGGTGGCGTTCCTCGACGTTGGGGTCGTAGCGCTTGCGGCCGTCGGTGTGGGTCATCTCGAGCAGTTCACCCATGCCGACGAGTTCGTTGAGGGTGTTGTAGACCGTGGCGCGGCTGACCTCGGGCAGGACCGCGCGTGAGCGCTCGTAGACCTCGTCCGCGGTGAGGTGGACGTGCTCGCCGGCCAGCGTCTCGGCGATGACGCGGCGCTGTGCGGTCAGGCGCCATTCGCGGTTTCGGAGGCGGGTCACCAGCGGTTCCACAACAGGTTCCTCACGCCGGTGGACAGGGACAATCGAGATGGAACGCTACCAGACAGCATTGGCGTCGAAACGCAGGTTGCCTCCACGCTTGGAATTGTTCTAAGTTCGTTCCGACGCACTGCCCGACCCGACCGGCCCGCCTTCAAGGCCCGGCGACCCCAGGATCCCCAGGAGGACACCGTGTCCGACCCACAGTCCATGCGCCGCGAATGGGCCGCCCGTACCACGCCCAGCCTGCAGGGCAACGAGCACTGGTGGCCCGACCAGCTCAGCCTCAACGTCCTCCACCAGAAGCACCCGGGTTCGAGCCCGTTCGGTGAGGAGTTCCGCTACGCCGAGTCGTTCTCGCAGCTCGACGTCGACGAACTCAGTGCCGACGTCGACGCGCTGATGACCGACTCCAAGGAGTGGTGGCCCGCCGACTGGGGTCACTACGGCCCGTTCTTCATCCGTATGTCGTGGCACGCGGCCGGTACCTACCGCGCCATCGACGGTCGCGGTGGTGGCGGCACCGGCGCGCAGCGCTTCGCCCCGCTCAACAGTTGGCCTGACAACGGCAACCTCGACAAGGCGCGCCGACTGCTGTGGCCGATCAAGCAGAAGTACGGTGAGCGCATCTCGTGGGCCGACCTGCTGGTCTTCGCCGGCAACCGTGCGCTCGAGACCATGGGCTTCAAGACCTTCGGGTTCGGGTTCGGTCGCTCTGACATCTGGGCGCCCGAGGACGACATCTACTGGGGCCCCGAGAACGAGTGGCTGTCGACCAACGACGACCGCTACACCGGCACGTTCGAGGACGGCAACCGCGTCCTCGACAACCCGCTCGCCGCGGTCCAGATGGGCCTGATCTACGTCAACCCCGAGGGACCCAACGGCATCCCGGACGCGGCGAAGTCCGCGATGGACGTGCGCGAGACCTTCGCCCGCATGGGTATGAACGACCGCGAGACCGTCGCGTTGACCGTCGGTGGGCACACCTTCGGCAAGATGCACGGCAACGGCCCCGCGGACGCCGTCGGCGGTGCACCCGAGGAGGCCAAGCTCCACGAGATGGGGATCGGCTGGGCCAACAAGCACGAAACGGGCCTCGGTGAGTACACCATCACCTCGGGTCTCGAGGGTGCCTGGACCCCGACGCCGACCAAGTGGGACAACACCTACCTCGAGACGATCTTCAGCCACGAGTGGGAGGTCAAGAAGTCTCCGGCCGGCGCGAACCAGTGGGAGCCGGTCGAGGTCAAGGACGGGTTCTGGGTCCCCGACGCCCACGTCGAGGGCAAGATGAACCCGCCGGTGATGACCGCCGCCGACATGGCGATGATCGTCGACCCGGACTACCTCGAGATCTCCAAGGAGTACCGCGAGAACCCCGACGTGCTCGCCGACGAGTTCGCACGTGCCTGGTACAAGCTGCTGCACCGCGACATGGGCCCCTCTGCCCGCTACCTCGGCCCCCAGGTGCCCGACGAGGAACTGATCTGGCAGGACCCGACCCCGGCCGGCCCGCAGGTCAGCGACGACGACGTCGACACGCTCAAGCAGCAGATCGCCGACTCCGGCCTGACCGCCAAGCAGTTGGTCGGCACGGCATGGGCGTCGGCCTGCACCTTCCGCCAGACCGACTACCGCGGCGGCGCCAACGGGGCACGCATCCGGCTCGAGCCGCAGAAGAGCTGGGACGTCAACATCCGCTCGGGTGTCTCGGCGGTCATCGACAAGCTCGACGAGGTACGTGGCGCGTCCGGCATCGACATCTCGCTGGCCGACATGATCGTGCTGGGTGGGACCGTCGGTGTCGAGATGGCGGCCAGGGCCGCGGGTCACGACCTCATGGTCCCGTTCACCCCGGGTCGTGGTGACTCGACCCAGGAGCAGACCGAGGTCGACACGTTCGCGTGGCTCGAGCCGCGCCACGACGCGTTCCGCAACTACCTGCAGAAGGACGTCGGCATCCCGACCGAGCACCTGATGGTCGACCGGGCCTTCATGCTCAACCTCACCGCGCCGGAGATGGCGGCCCTGATCGGCGGCATGCGTGCCATCGGCGCCAACGCAGGCGACGACAACACCGACGGGATCCTCACGGACCGTCCGGGCCAGCTCACGAACGACTTCTTCGTCAACCTCGTCGACATGGGCACCGTGTGGGAGCCGATCGGCGAGGGCGAGGACCGCTTCGAGGGCAAGGACCGTGGCACCGGCGAGACCAAGTGGACCGCCACGCGCGTCGACCTGGTCTACGGCTCCAACTCACAGCTTCGCGCCATCGCCGAGGAGTACGGCGCCTCCGGCGGCGAGAAGCTCATGCTCGACAAGTTCGTCGCGGGCTGGGTCAAGGTCATGAACGCCGACCGGTTCGACCTGCACCGCTAGTCGCACGTCGCCTCACGCACGGGCGGCCGTCCCTTCGGGGGCGGCCGCCCGCCGCGTGTGATGTGGACCGGTCAGTTCGGCGTCTCGTGCATGGGGATGCGGACGTCGCGTTCCTCGGCCACCTCGACGGCGCGGTCGTAGCCGGCGTCGACGTGGCGGATGACGCCCATGCCGGGGTCGTTGGTCAGCACCCGTTGAAGCTTCTGCGCGGCCAGGTCCGTGCCGTCGGCGACCGTGACCTGTCCGGCGTGGATCGAGCGGCCCATGCCGACCCCGCCGCCGTGGTGGATCGACACCCATGCCGCCCCCGAGGCGACGTTGACCATGGCGTTGAGCAGCGGCCAGTCCGCAACCGCGTCCGAGCCGTCGAGCATCCCTTCGGTCTCGCGCTGCGGCGAGGCGACCGAGCCGCAGTCGAGATGGTCGCGCCCGATCACGATGGGCGCGTCGACGTCCCCGTCGGCGACGAGGTCGTTGAAGCGCTCACCGGCCAACTGGCGCTCGCCGTACCCGAGCCAGCAGATGCGGGCGGGCAGGCCCTGGAACGCGACCTTGTCCTGGGCCTGCCGCATCCATCGGTTGAGCTTGTCGTCGTCGGGGAACAACTCGAGCACGGCTTCGTCGGTGGCGTAGATGTCCTCTGGATCGCCCGACAGTGCGGCCCAGCGGAACGGTCCCTTGCCCTCGCAGAACAGCGGGCGGATGTAGGCCGGGACGAACCCGGGATAGGCGAACGCGTGGGCGTAGCCGCCGGCCTGGGCCTCGCCGCGCAGGGCATTGCCGTAGTCGAACACCTCGGCGCCGCCGTCCTGGAACCCGACCATCGCCTCGACGTGGGTTGCGATGGAGGCGCGGGCGCGCTTGGTGAAACCGACCGGGTCGGCCTCGCGCTCGCGGTGCCAGTCCTCGAACGCGACGTCCGCGGGCAGGTAGGCCAGCGGGTCGTGGGCGGAGGTCTGGTCGGTGACGATGTCCACCTCGGCGCCGCGGCGCAGGATCTCGGGCACCACGTCGGCGGCGTTGCCCAACAGCCCGATCGACAGGGGCGTGCGGTCACGCCTGGCCTGCTCGGCGCGACGGAGCGCGTCGTCGAGGTCGTCGGCCTCCACGTCGAGGTAGCGGGTCTCGAGTCGGCGGCGGATCCGTGACGCGTCGCACTCGACGACCAGCGCCACGCCCCCGTTCATCGTGACCGCCAGCGGCTGTGCGCCGCCCATGCCGCCAAGCCCGGCGGTCAGCGTCAAGGTGCCGGCCAGCGTCCCACCGAAGCGCTTGTCGGCGACCGCGGCGAACGTCTCGAACGTGCCCTGCAGGATGCCCTGGGTGCCGATGTAGATCCACGAGCCGGCCGTCATCTGGCCGTACATCATCAGCCCCAGTGCATCGAGGCGGCGGAACTCGTCCCACGTGGCCCAGTCGGGGACCAGGTTCGAGTTGGCGATCAGGACCCGCGGCGCCCATTCGTGGGTCTGCATGACACCGACCGGCTTGCCCGACTGGACCAGCATCGTCTCGTCGTCGCGCAAGGTCGTGAGCGTGCGGACCAGCGCGTCGAAGCTGGCCCAGTCGCGGGCCGCCTTGCCGGTGCCGCCGTAGACGACCAGGTCGTCGGGATGCTCGGCCACCTCGGGATCGAGGTTGTTGTGCAGCATCCGCAGGGCCGCCTCCTGGGACCACCCGCGAGCGGTGAGCTCGCTGCCCCGGGCCGCGCGGACTGGACGAGGACCGGACGTCGTGGCCATGACAATGCCTCCCGTGAGCGGTGCGATCGGCGGGCGGACCAGGTGGCTCGGTGCCCGACCGTCCCCCTATCCGAGCAGGTGCCCGGTCAGGTTGCGAGGCCGGGTCACCGGCGCTCGTCTGGGCTCCGAGGATGGGACCGCGCCCTGCGCCTCACAGCAAGCCGTGCTCGACCGCGAAGAGGGCGGCGGCGGCCCGGGTGGAGCTGCCGAGCTTGGTGTAGATGTGCTGCACGTGGTGCTCGGCCGTCCGGGGCGAGATCGTCAGTGCCGCCGCGATCTCCCGGTTGGTCCCGCCGCGCGCGAGCAGCCTCAGCACCTCGATCTCGCGGTCGGTCAGTCCCGCCGGGTGGCCGCCGACCTTACGCGGGACGGCCTGTCCGGCCGCCTCGATGACGGCCCTGGCACACTCGGGCTCGAAGGCACCCGACTGTGCCTCCGTCGTCAGTCGGCGCGCAGCCGCGTCGGCTGCCAGGGCCGGACGGTGGGGCCGGTCCTGGGTCATCGCCTCGAACGCGTCAGCGGCGGCCAGCAGCCGGGCCTCCACCGGAATCGCGCCGCGGTTCACCCCGCGGTGATAGCCGGAACCGTCGTGTCGTTCGTGGTGCATGCCGGCGATCCTGGCCGTGTCCGCGAGCGTGGCGGAGCGTTCCAGTATCCGCTCGGTGTAGTAGGGGTGCAGGCGCACCTGCTCCCACTGGGCGGCCGTGAGTGGCCTCGTCCGCGCCCAGACGCCCCCCGATACGGCGACGCGTCCCAGGTCGTGCAGCAGACCGGCACGACGCACGACCGCGACGCGCCCTGCCGCGAGACCGACCCGTTCGGCGGCCCGGGCCGCGAGGTCGGCGACCGCCGGGGAGTGGCCGAGCGTGAACGGTGACTTGAGGTCGGCGACGTCTGCGAAGACCGACGCGACCTCGTCGAGGTGCGACGACGGGACCCGCTTGACCGGCCGGGGTTCGACCTCGAGCACCCGGTCCCACACGTCCGCTTCCGACATCTGGTGCAGCAGGGGCGGCGCGACGCGGGCGAACACGTCCGCCACGGCCGGGTCGAACCAGTGGCCGGCGCGGTCGCGCACCATCTGCAGCGCGGCCGCGGGCCCGCCGAGCCGGTCGAAGAGCACCGCCTGGGTGGCCAGAACCGCGAATCTCGCCCCCAGCGCGATGTCGTCGCCGGTCGTGCCGAAGGCGCCGGCGCGACCGTCCCAGGTCTCGGTGCTGTCGTGCAGCCCGGCCTGCACGCCGGCGCCGAGGTGGAGTCGTTCGGCCATGCGTGTCCCAACCTCGCACACCGAACGCAGGATCGTCGCGTCGCCATCCCTCCCGGCGGCGGCCATCCGCGCGAGGTGGCGGCCACGCCGCACGCCCGTCCCGCGACCGACCATGGCCACCAACGCGAGCGTGCCCCGCAGCGTGCTCTCGTCGGTGCCCTCGGCTCTGGCGAGCACGGCACGGTCGTCGCCGAAGACGTGGGTCAACTCGTGCATCGGGGCCGTGCATCCGAGGTGCTGCAGCAGGGCGGTGTAGTAGACGTCGCGGACCTGCGTCTCGGCCAGGCCCGCTGCGCGTGCGAGTTCGGTGGCGAGCACGCAGGAGCGGACCGCCTTCTCCGGGTCCTGGCCCATGCCGAGGTCGGTGGTCACCGACAGTGCAGCCAGCGGCTCGGCCAGCCTCAGTTCGTCGTCCACGGCTCCGTCGGTCCAGGGGCTGCGATCAACATGCCACGTCGAGATGGGTAGGTCTACCGATGCGTGGGTGTGCGCGTGAGGCGGAGGGTGAGGGCAACCGACCGTGGAGGACCGGCCATGCTCGACGAGGCACCCGTCGCCCAAGCCCGCACCGACCACAGGCCGACCCTGTTCACGCCGGCGTTCGTCGCCTTGACGCTGGCCTCGCTGGCCTACTTCACCGCCGCGGGGATGTTGATCCCGGCCCTACCCCGTCATGTCACCGGCGTGTTGGGGGGTGGCGACGTCGCGGTCGGTGTCGTGGTCGGAACGTTCAGTGTGTCCGCGGTGCTGCTGCGCCCGGCCGCCGGCGTCTACGGCGACCGCCGCGGACGCCGCCCACTCATGCTGGCCGGGGCCATGGTCGCAGCCACCTCGATCCTGGCCTACGGGCTGGCAGCGTCGCCGGCCGTGCTGGCGATGATGCGCCTGGTCACCGGTGCCGGGGAAGCGCTGTTCTTCGTGGGCATGCTGACCACGTTCAGCGATCTGGCGCCGCCCGAGCGGCGGGGCGAAGCGATGAGCCTCGCATCGCTGTCGCTCTACCTCGGTATCGGCATCGGACCCGTCGTCGCCGAGACCCTCGTCGACCGCGCCGGATTCACCGCCGTCTGGGTGGCCGCGGCGGGGGTCACCCTGCTGGGCGCGGTGCTCGTGACCCGGGTACCCGAGACCGGGCAGCACGCCGGTGACCGGCCGGCGCAACGGACCCGTCCCCGTCTGGTGCACCCCGCCGGGATCCTGCCGGGTCTGGTGCTGCTGGCCAGCATCGTGGGGATGGCCGGGTTCCTCGCCTTCGTACCGCTCCACGTGCTCGACCTCGGCATGGGTGGCGCCGGTCGGGTGTTGGCCGTGTTCGCCGGTGTGGTCGTGCTCGTCCGCAGCGTCGGCGCCCGCCTGCCCGACCTGCTCGGCCCGGCACGGGCCATCCGTGCGGCACTGTCGCTGTCGGTGGTCGGGCTCGCCGTCGTCGGCCTGTTGCCATCACCTGGTGGACTGCTCGTCGGCACGGTCGTGCTGGCGACGGGCGTCGCGCTGCTGACGCCGTCGGTGTTCGCCGTCGCTGCCGCGGCTGTCCCCGCCCGGGAGCGCGGACAGGTGATGGCGACCACGTCGGCGTTCATCGACATCGCGTTCGGCCTCGGGCCCGTCGCGATGGGGCTGGTGGCGGCCGCAGCCGGCCGCCCTGCGGTCTTCTTCGCCGGTGCCGCCGCCGCTGCGGCCGGGCTGGTGCTGGTGACGATCCGCCCACCATGGTCCCCGGCCCCGGCCCCGGCGACGCGGACACGCCGAGTCCGCCCCGCTCGGAACCGCCAAGGTGTGCAATGACCACGCACGCCGCCCGAGCGGCCGGGGTCGACCCACCCGCGGCGGCCCGGCGGCCACTACACCGGTGCCATGAACATTCTTGCGATCGTCGGCAGCCTCCGCCAGGACTCCTACAACCGTGCCGTGCTGCGCGCGGTCGAGGAGCTCGCCCCGGACGGCGTGAAGATCTCCGAGCATCCACTCGGCGACATCCCGCTGTACAACTTCGACGTCGAGCAGCAGGGATTCCCGGAACCGGTGGCGGCGTTCAAGGCCGCGATCGCCGACGCCGACGCGCTGCTGATCATCACGCCGGAGTACCAGCACGGCATCCCCGGTGTGCTCAAGAACGCGCTCGACTGGGCGGCACGCCCGGCGCGTGAGTCACCGCTGAAGGGCAAGCCCGTCGCCGTGATGGGAGCCAGCCCGGGCATGACCGGCACGGCCCGCGCTCAGTCGCAGTTGCGACAGACCCTGGTCTACAACGGCTGCCCGATCCTGCCGCCGCCCGAGGTGCTCGTGGCCGGAGTGCACGACAAGGTCGAGGACGGCGTGGTGACCGACGAGCCGACCCGGGAGTTCATCGGCGGGGCGCTCGAGCGGCTCGCCACCTGGCTCGACGGCGACCCCTCGAGACCGGCCTAGTCGAGCGGGCCCGTCACGGTCTCTGCCGCGGCGAGCAGCGTGCCCGAGCGCACCAACTCGACGGTCGCCTCGATGTCCGGGGCGAGGTGGCGGTCAGGGCCCGGGCCGGGCACCTGTTCACGCACGAGGTCGCGGACGGCGCCGGTGGCGGGGGAGGGGGTCAGCGGCGCGCGCAGGTCGATGGCGCGGGCAGCGGTCACCACCTCGATGGCCAGCACACGGGTCAGTCCGTCGACGGCGCGGAGCAGCTTGCGGCCGGCCGACCAGCCCATCGAGACATGGTCCTCCTGCATCGCCGACGACGGGATCGAGTCGACCGAGGCCGGCGCGGCCAGGCGCTTGAGTTCGGACACGATCCCGGCCTGCGTGTACTGCGCGATCATGTGGCCCGAGTCCACGCCCGGGTCGTCGGCCAGGAAGGGCGGCAGCCCGCCGTTGCGGTGGACGTCGAGGAAGCGGTCGGTACGCCGCTCGGACATCGACGCGACGTCGGCGACCGGGATGGCGAGGAAGTCCAGCACGTAGCCGACCGGCGCGCCGTGGAAGTTGCCGTTGGACTCGACCCGTCCGTCGGCGGTCAGCACCGGGTTGTCGATCGCCGCGGCCAACTCGCGGGAGGCGACGAGCCGGGCGTGCTCGACCGTGTCGCGGGCCGCGCCGGCGACCTGCGGTGCACACCGCAGCGAATAGGCGTCCTGCACCCGGTTGCAGTCGGGTGTGCGGTGGCTGTCCATGATCCCCGAGCCGTCGAGGAGGCGGCGCAGGTTGGACGCGCTGGCGGCCTGGCCGGGATGTGGCCGCAGCGCCTGCAGGTCGGCGGCGAAGACCCGGTCGGTCCCGAGCAGTCCCTCGACGCTCATGGCCGCCGCGATGTCGGCGACCTTCAGCAGCAGGGTCAGGTCGGCGAGAGCGAGCGAGAGCATGCCCAGCATCCCGTCGGTGCCGTTGATCAGCGCCAGGCCCTCCTTCTCGGCCAACTCGACCGGGGTCAGGCCGGCAGCCGCCAACGCGTCCGCGGCCTGCATCTGCCCGCCGGTGGGACCGCGGACCTCGCCCTCGCCCATCAGTGCCAGCGCGACGGCGGCCAGGGGCGCCAGGTCCCCGGAGCAGCCGAGCGAGCCGTACTCGGGCACGACCGGTGTGATGCCCGCGGCGAGCATCCCGGCCAGCACCTGTGCGACCTGTGGCCGGACGCCGGTGTGGCCCGATGCGAGCGTCTTGAGCCGCAGCAGCATCATGGCGCGGACGACCTCGCGCTCGACCTCGGTACCCGACCCTGCGGCGTGGGAGCGCACCAGCGACCGCTGCAACTGGGCCCGACGCTCGACGGGGATGTGCCGGGTCGCGAGTGCCCCGAAGCCGGTCGAGACGCCGTAGACCGGCGTGTCCTGGCCGGCGAGGCGTTCCACGTGGGCACGGGCGTCGGACAGCCGTGCCAACGCAGCGCCGTCGAGGTGGATGTTCACGTTCCCGCGGGCCACGGCCACGACGTCGTCGAGGTCGAGCGGGCGGGCACCGAGTTCGAAGGTCTCCATGCGTGCATCCGAGCATGCCGGGCTTCGGGTCGCGAGTCGGCGTCCCGCGGTGCACACACCCCGACGGCTGTCCGGGCCTGCCGTGCGGATGGGACCGATCAGGTGCGCGGCCGCATCATCCGGGCACGCCGCTGAGGATCGGTTCGACACAGACGAGGTCCGCGTCGACCGTCTCGGCGACCGCGTCGAGCGCCTCCCGGGTCGGGTCGACCATGCCGAGCCTCACCGGCCCCGGGCCGCCGGTCGACTCGACGATCGCGCCCGGCCGACGTTCGCCCCCCATCAACGGCATGAGCGCGTCCTGCGCCTCGGCGACCGCGCGTGGTGCCCAGGGCGCCACGCGGATCCCCGGCGCCCGGTCCCCGAACGCGTCGACCAGTGTCTGCTCGATGGTGGCGGCGTCCGACTCACCCACGAAGTAGGCCAGCCTGCCGCCGGTGCTGCGGTCCATGAACGGGATGACGTCACGTGCGATGTCGATGCCGGCTGCGGCCAGGACGTCGTTCGCCTCGCCGATCTCGGCAACCGGGCCGGTCGGCCCGTCGACGGCGTCGTCGTCGGCACCTCCGTCGTCGGCCGGGGCGAGGTCGAGCACCTCGTGCTCTGGCCCGCACCGGACGACCGCGTGCCCGGCGAAGACCGCGTCGAGATCCGTCGAGCTCATGGCACGCGGCGGCTCAGGCGGCGCAGGTGCGGTGCCGTCGAACGGCGGCAGGTCGATCGTGACCGGCAGGAGGTCGCCGGCGTAGGGCTCGTCGAGCCCGTAGTCGAACCCGGTGCCGAGGACGCCGCGGTGCACCATGACCGCATGCAGGCGCATGATCAGCGGCTGGATACAGCCACCCGGCGGCGGCAACCAGTCGACCTCGAGGGCGCCGCCGAGGACCTCGAGTCTGGTCAGTTCGTCGGGGCACCCGTCGTCGGCCTGGCCGACCAGCAGCACCACCTGGACGTCGAAGTCGATCGTCGGCGGGTCACCGTCGAACCCGTGGCGCTCCCACGCCGCCGCCAACGCGTCCGGATCCTCGAAGACGGCAGCCGCCGCGCGGTCGGGCAGGACGTCCTCGACCTGGTCGAGGTGTTCCCAGGCGACGTCGGCGGTGCCGTGGGGCCGCGACCCCCGTCCGTCGGCGCCGGTGACCTCGAGGCCTGGTGCCTGTCCGCAGCCGGCGATCAGCGCGGCAGCCACCAACATGCCCGTCGCACGACGCATCCCTACCCCCACCTCCGTTGCCGGTCAGACGTCGCGAACGCCGTCGGGGTTGCGCACGGAGTCGGTGGCGCCGTCACCGTCGCCGGTTGGCGTGTCATCGACGGGCAGGGCCGACGAGATTGCCCTGCGCGTCCGAAGCGGACGGGTCCAGCCCCACA
>JAGXST010000075.1 GCA_018335555.1 Actinomycetota bacterium
GGCGTGCTCGGCTGGGGTGTCGGCGGCATCGAGGCCGAGGCGGCCATGCTCGGCCAGCCCGTGTCGATGCTGATCCCGCGGGTGGTCGGCTTCAAGCTCTCGGGCGAGTTGCCCGACGGCGCCACCGCGACCGACCTGGTCCTGACGATCACCGAGATGCTGCGCGAGCACGGCGTGGTCGGCAAGTTCGTCGAGTTCTACGGCCCCGGCGTCACCAGCGTGCCGCTGGCGAACCGGGCGACCATCGGCAACATGTCCCCCGAATACGGCTCGACCGCCGCGATCTTCCCGATCGACGACGAGACCCTGCGCTACCTCAGCTTCACCGGCCGCTCCGAGCACCAGGTCGCGCTCGTCGAGGCGTACGCCAAGGAACAGGGCATCTGGCACGACCCGCAGGCCGAGCCGGAGTACTCCGAGCACCTCGAACTCGACCTGTCGACCGTCGTGCCGTCGCTGGCCGGGCCGAAGCGCCCCCAGGACCGGATCGACCTCTCCCGCGCCAAGGAGGGCTTTCGCGTCGCACTGCGCGAGCACGCAGGCGACGTCAACGGCCCCAACGGCTGGCCCGACAAGGAGGGCTACGACGACACCGTGGCCGACACGTTCCCGGCGTCGGACGCGGTCGGGGTCCACGACGAGGGCGACGGCAAGGACCATGCCGACCCGCCGCGGGACTACCACGGCAACGGCATGCCCGAACGGGCATGCAATCCCGTCGAGGTGACCCTCGGGGACGGTGCCGCCTTCACGCTCGACCATGGCGCCGTGACGATCGCCGCCATCACCTCGTGCACCAACACCTCGAACCCGTCGGTGATGATCGGGGCGGCGCTGCTGGCCAAGAACGCGGTCGACCGCGGACTCGAACGAAAGCCGTGGGTCAAGACCACGCTGGCGCCGGGCTCGAAGGTGGTCACCGACTACTTCGACCGGGCCGGGCTCACCCCCTACCTCGAGAAGCTCGGGTTCAACCTGGTCGGCTACGGCTGCACCACCTGCATCGGCAACTCGGGGCCGCTGATCCCCGAGGTGTCGGCGGCGGTCCAGGACAACGACCTCGCGGTCGTGTCGGTGCTGTCGGGCAACCGCAACTTCGAGGGTCGCATCAACCCCGACATCAAGATGAACTACCTCGCGTCCCCGCCGTTGGTCGTGGCCTACGCGCTGGCCGGCTCGATGGACATCGACATCACCACCGAGCCGCTCGGGACCGGGTCGGACGGCGAACCGGTCTACCTGTCCGACATCTGGCCCTCGCCACAGGAGATCCAGGAGACGATCGGACGGGCGCTGCAGTCGCAGACGTTCACCGACGAGTACGCCTCGGTGTTCGAGGGCGACGAACAGTGGAAGGCGCTCTCGACCCCCGACGGTGACACCTTCGAGTGGGCCGACGACTCGACCTACATCCGAAAGCCCACGTTCTTCGACGGCATGGGCGCCGAGCCCGAGCCCGTCGAGGACATCGCCGGTGCCCGCGTGCTGGCCAAGCTCGGCGACTCGGTCACCACCGACCACATCTCGCCGGCCGGTGCCATCAAGTCCGACGGGCCCGCGGGCCAGTACCTGACCGCCCATGGGGTCGAACGCAAGGACTTCAACAGCTACGGCTCCCGTCGCGGCAACCACGAGGTCATGATCCGCGGCACGTTCGGCAACATCCGGCTGCGAAACCAGTTGGCGCCGGGCACCGAGGGCGGCTTCACGCGCGATTTCACCGAGGGTGGCGAGGTCACCTCGATCTTCGAGGCGTCGGAGCACTACCAGCAGCAGGGCATCCCCCTGGTCGTGCTGGCAGGCGCGGAGTACGGCTCGGGCTCGTCACGCGACTGGGCGGCCAAGGGGACGCTGCTGCTGGGCGTCAAGGCCGTGATCGCCACCTCGTTCGAGCGGATCCACCGCTCCAACCTGATCGGCATGGGCGTGCTGCCGCTGCAGTTCCCCGAGGGTGAGAGCCCCGAGTCGCTCGGCCTGACCGGCGAGGAGACCTTCGCCATCAGCGGTGTCACCGGGCTCAACGACGGTTCGATCCCCGACACCGTCGCCGTCACCGCGACACGCGAGGACGGCAGCGAGGTCAGCTTCGACGCACGGCTGCGGATCGACACGCCCGGCGAGGCGACCTACTACCGCCACGGCGGCATCCTGCAGTACGTCCTTCGGTCACTTCGGGATGCCTGACCAGATCCCGACGTTCGAGGAGCTCCCCCTTCGGCCGGAGCTCCTCGAGGCGTTGACCTCGCTCGGCTACGAGGAACCGACCCCCATCCAGTGCGCGGCCATCCCGCCGATGGTCGCCGGTCACGACCTGCTGGGGCAGGCAGCGACGGGTACCGGCAAGACGGCCGCCTTCGCGCTGCCGATCCTCGAGAAGTTCGCGGCGGGTGACCGCGGTCGCCTGCCGACGGCGCTCGTCCTCGTGCCCACGCGTGAGCTCGCGATGCAGGTGTCGCAGGCCGTGCACCGCTACGGACGTGGGCTCGGTGCCCGCGTGCTGCCGATCTACGGCGGTCAGCCGATCGGACGCCAGCTCAAGGAGCTCTCGCGCGGCGTCGACGTGGTCGTTGCCACGCCGGGACGCGCGATCGATCACCTGAGCCGCGGGACGTTGGACCTGTCCGACGTCGCCGTGGTCGTGCTCGACGAAGCCGACGAGATGCTCGACATGGGTTTCCAGGAGGACCTCGAGGCGATCCTCGACGAGGCACCGGTCGAACGCCAGACGGTGTTGTTCTCCGCCACGATGCCACCGCACATCGAGAAGTTGGCGCGCAAACACCTCAACGACCCGGTCCGGATCACCCTCGGACAGGACAAGAGCGCCACCGGCGGAACCGACGGGCCGCGGATCGAGCAGACGGCCTACGTCGTCACGCGCCAGAACAAGCCGGCCGCACTCGGGCGCATCCTCGATGTCGAGTCACCCGGTGCCACGATCGTGTTCTGCGGCACGCGCAACGAGGTCGACGAACTGACCGAGACCATGAACGGGCGCGGCTACCGCGCCGAGGCGTTGCACGGCGGGATGAGCCAGGAGCAGCGCGACCGCGTCATGGACCGGGTGCGAAACGAGACCGCCGACCTGCTGGTGGCGACCGACGTCGCGGCGCGTGGTCTGGACATCGACCATCTCACGCACGTCGTCAACTACGACGTGCCATCGGCCCCGGAGTCCTACACCCACCGCATCGGTCGCGTCGGCCGTGCCGGTCGCGAGGGCGTCGCGGTCACGCTGGTCGAGCCGCGCCAGCACCGCCTGCTCAAGGCGATCGAGCGCCACACCGGGCAGAAGATGTCGGTGGCGAAGATCCCCACGGTCGCCGACCTCCGGGCTCGCCGCTTCGAGCTCACGCGGGCCGCACTGCGCGAGGAACTGCTCGACGACGCCGCTGACCTCGACCGGTTCCGGGTCGTGGTCGACAGCCTGTCCGACGAGTTCGACCTGGTCGAGGTGGCGCTGGCCGCCGTCAAGCTCGCCCACGACACCACCGGTGGTGACGTCGAGGACGAGCCCGAACTGCCGGACATGACCCTGGCGCCCCCGGGCAAGGACGGCGGGGGCGGCGGCGGTTACAAGGGGGCCGCCCGCACCGGTGGCCGACGGCCGCCGCGCGGGGGCGGCTCGGGTGACACCGCGCGCATCTTCGTCAACGTCGGCCGCGGTGCCGGCATCCGCCCGAAGGACCTCGTCGGGGCCATCGCCAACGAGTCGCCGGTCAGCGGGCGCGAGATCGGTGCGATCCAGATCACCCAGAACTTCTCGCTGGTCGATGTTCCCGCCGACAAGGTCGACGCGGTGATCACGGCGCTGCGCAACACGACCATCAAGGGCCGCAAGGCCAATGTGCGCCGCGACGCCCGCGATCCCAACGGCTGACCGAAGGATGTGCCATGTGGTTCGGTGACCGCAGCAAGGTCGAGATGGTCCGCCCTGAGGACGCGCTTCCGGGTCGCGACGCCTACCCCTTCCAGGTCCCCGACGCCCACTTCGTGCACGGCCGCGGCATCACACCCCCGTGGCCGGAGGGCCACGAGGTGGTCGTGTTCGGCATGGGCTGCTTCTGGGGCGCCGAGCGCCTCTTCTGGTCGCTGCCGGGCGTGTTCACCACCGCGGCGGCATACGCGGGCGGCTTCACGCCGCACCCCACCTACCGCGAGGTCTGCACCGGCCAGACCAGGCACGCCGAGGTGGTCGTGGTCGTCTTCGACCCGGCCGTCATCGACCTCGACGCGCTGTTGGGGCCGTTCTGGGAGAACCACGACCCCACCCAGGGCATGCGCCAGGGCAACGATGTCGGCACCCAGTACCGATCGGGCATCTACACCACCAGCGATGCGCAACGGCAGGTCGCCGAGGCGTCCCGCGAGCGCTACCAGGCGAAGCTGACCGAGAACGGTTTCGGCGCGATCACCACCGAGATCGCCCCGCTGGGCGAGTGGTTCTACGCCGAACCGGAACACCAGCAGTACCTGGCCAAGAACCCCGGCGGCTACTGCAACCACGGCTTCTGCCAGGTCGCCTACGCCGACTGATTCCAGCGGCCTCGGGGGTCAGTCGGTGGTGGTACGGCGGTCGAGTCGGCGCTTGATCGCGAACATCAGTGTGATGCCGGCGAGGACGAGTGCCACCTCGAGGGCGAAGCGCAGGGCGGCGTCGCCGGCCAGTCCCGGATCGCCGGCGATAAGCGCCATGGGCACCAAGGCGGCGGTGGGCACCAGCGCCAGGGCAACCATGACACCGGCGGTCAACACCGTGCGGTTGAGCGAGACCAGGATGCCGCCGCAGAGGGCACCGGCGAGCGCGACGGCGACGCCCGTCCACGACACCGTGGTCCAGAACTCCACCAGCACGGCGTCGTCGAGGTAGCCGCTGCCGCCGGCGTCCAACGCATCGGCACCGAACACCAGGCCCAGCGCCGCCGCCGATGCCGCTCCCAGCAGCAGCGCCCCGTAGGCCCGCCCGACGTCGACCAGGCCACCACGCCACGCGCTGGAGCGGGTCACCAGGCCGAGCACGATGCGTGCGAAGGGCTGGAAGCCCGGCGCGATGACCATCGCACCGATCACGGTGTGCAGTTGGTCGGCGATGATCCCGACACCGGCGATCAGGCCCGCCAGCAGCATCACGAGGGTGCGGTCGCGGGTCATCGTGCTGTCCTCGCTCATCGACAGCTCGAGCTCCTCCCACGTGGTCGCCCCCGTCTCGCGGGTGAGTCGCTGGAATGCCGGGGTCACCACGCTCAGCGGCACCGACGTCGACAACGCCACCCCCTCGTCGTCGCCGAGCCCGAACTCGTCCGCGATCCGCATGATCACGCCGAGCTTGCTGTTGGTCACGTACATCGTGACGACGTCGCCGGGCGGGTGCAGCGAGCCGCCGCGCTGCAACTGCAGGCTCGCCGCCTCGACCGCGCCGAGCTCTAGCAGCAGAGCGTCGGTGCGGTCGGCCGGCACGGTCAACTCGACGGTGCGCATGTTGGTTCCTCGCGGACGCGGTGGTCAGCTGCTCGGGCGCGAACCGTGCCGGGCGCGGGCCCGCGCGAAGTCGCGAAGGTCGGCGCGGTGGTCGGTCTCGTCGAAGATCGGTCCGGTCAACACCTCGACGACGTCCTCGAGCGTCACGACCCCGAGCGTTCCTCCGTGTTCGTCGACGACGAAGACCAGGTGCTCGCGCTCGTGGCGGAACTGCTGGAGCAGGTTGTCGGCGCGCACGAGCCAGGGCACGGCCTGGACCGGGCGGGCCCGTTCCCCCACGGTGGTGTCGAGGCCCTCGAGCAGGGCCGAGACGAGGTCGTGCTTGAGCGCGACGCCGACGATCCGATCGAGGTCGCCCTCGGCGACGACGAT
>JAGXST010000076.1 GCA_018335555.1 Actinomycetota bacterium
CTCGAACTGCTCCGCCACGCCGACGCGATCGCGCGTGCCGAGCTGACCGCGGCCGGCCTCGACCGCGACATCTGGCAGTGCCCGGTGGTACTGCTCGCCGACGTGCAGTCGGTCGGGGTCCAGGGCGACGGCCGCACCTACGGCCACCCGGTCGTGCTGCGACCGGTCGCCAGCGAGGACGCGATGACCGCCGACTGGGCGCGCGTGCCCGACGATGTGCTCGCCCGCATCTCGACCCGCATCACCAACGAGGTCCGCGAGGTCAACCGCGTCGTCCTCGACATCACCTCCAAGCCCCCCGGCACCATCGAGTGGGAGTAACCCACCACGTCACCCGCCTCGCCCGAGCCCCGGCCGGGCCGAGCCAGTCCTGCTCGGTCGCGCGAGCCCGTCACCGGGACGATGTCGAGGTCCCGACGCAATGTCGAGCTGATGACGCACCCGTGCGGCGGCAACTCGACAGCGCCGCAGTGCGCCGACATCCGGACACGCTCGTCCCGTCCCCACCGACGCACTTTTCCACAGGCTGGAGGGGGCCCAGGCGTCGGCTTCGCTGACGGTCGCGGCAGGCTGCAGGCATGGACACCGTCGACTTGCGTGCACGCGAGGTCGCCCGCAGTCAGTACGGCCGGGCGACCCGCCGGCAACTGACCGCGACCGCCGGAATCTCCCGAGCCACGATCGGCCGCCGGGTGAAAGCCGGTGTTTGAACCGAACCCCTGCCCGGCGTCATCGATCTCGGGTCCCACGCCGACTCATGGCGCGCGCGTCTGCAGGAGGCGCTTCTCGCCGCAGGCGATGATGCCTGGGCATCCCATCACACGGCCGGCCATCTGCATCGCTTCCTCGACCTGGTCCGACCGGGTGACCTCGACGTCCTGATCCTCCGCGACAGGCGTAGGACGATCGGGCCGCATCGCATTCACACGACCCTTTCACTCGGCGTCGATGAGGTGACCGAGCAGCACGGACTGCCGTGTACGACGAAGGCCCGGACGCTGCTGGACCTGGCAGCGACCAGCCCGCCCGGCGAACTGGAGCGCTGGCTCGCGGATCTTCTGCGCAAGGACCGCGACGTCATGGCCGACCTCGCTGGGCTGCTCGATCGGCACCGGTCCGCAGTCGGTCGACGCCGGCTCATGGACGTCGTCGCACGGCTGCCCGACGGTGTGGAACTGTCGGATCACCGCTCGAGGTCCTTGCGGTGCAGGAGCTGGTGCGTCTCGGGGCGCCCGAGTTCGTGCTGCAGTACACCGTCCGGGACGGGGCTGGAGCGCGGATCAAGCGGGTGGACGTGGCGTGGCCGGTGCAGCGCACGATCCTCGAACTCGACGGTGTGGCCTACCACGACCTCACAGCGGCCAGGGACGAGGACGAGCGCGTCCGCGCACGGATGCGCGCGCTCGGTTGGCGCGTCGTCGTCGCGCGGCGGGCCGACCTCGGAGGTGGGCTGCTGCCGGGCCTCGTGCGCGACCTCCGGCGCGAAGACGCGTGAAACAGTGATGTCGGTGCTGTGGCGCCCTGTCGGAACTGCGCAGCATCGATGTCGCTCTGAGCCGACAAGGCGGCGGACCCCCGACATGGAGTCCCGAGCCGCCCGTCTGGCTCGAGCGGTCGACCGGGCCGGCCCGTGGTGGTCAGTCGGTGGCGCGGGTGACGAACGTGGCGATCTGGCCGCGGTTGACGGGTTCGTCGGGCCGGAAGGTGTTGTCCGTGTAGCCGGTCGTGATCCCGGCCTCGGCGACGGCGCCGATCGCGAGGCGGTGGCGGTTGCCCTGCACGTCGCGGAACGGCGGCACGGACTCGGGCAGGTCGAACGCGCGCTGCAGCATCGACGACACCTGCGCGCGCGACACCGGCTGGTCGGGGCAGAAGTTGCGCCCGCCACATCCCGAGGTGATGCCGGCGGCGTACAGGGCGCCGATGCTCGCGCTGTGCTCCCGACCGGCGTCGAGGAACGGGTGGCTGGCAGCGGGCAGGTCCAGGGACCTGGCCAGGATCGACGCGAGCTGGCCGCGGGTGACCGAGGTGTCTGGGCAGTAGCGGGTCGAGGTGCAGCCGTTGACCACGCCACGGTCGGCGAGGGTCTCGATGCCGTGACGGTGGGCGTGACCGGCCCAGACGTCGGCGAACCGCTGTGCGGGGGCCAGGGTCACCGGCGCGCCCGCGAGGCCGCCGTTGCGCTCGGCGTGGGTCAGCATCGAGCGGTAGATCGACAGGATCTTGGTGGCGTAGTTCGGGTCGGTGGCCCAGTTGCCGCCGCCCATCGCCTCCCACGTGCGGGCCTTGCCCTTGGGGGTGACGAGGTGGAACCGCGGGCTCTCGAGCGGGTGGGCGAGGGTCGCGACGGTGACGCCCGGGTCGGCGTACGCACGCAGGTGCTGGATCTGGGCGCGGACGCCGATCTGGGCACTGCGGAACCTCGCCACCGTGCAGGTGCCGCCGTCGCAGGCGCCGATGCCGGAGAAGTTGTTGTAGGTGGCGTGCACCTGGCCGTGTGAGGGCCAGCGGAACCAGCCCGTCTCGAGGACCGACTGGGCGAACGCGAGATCGCCAGCGACGCCCTCGGCGCGGCCCTCGGTCACGAAGTGCTGGGCGAGGACCTCGGGTGAGACCGTGGCGCGGTAGCCGCTGGGCTGGTTGGCGCGGAACCAGGACGCGATCCCCTCGGCGCTGACCTTCTCGCGCTGCATCACCGGTGTGGTGGTCGCGGCCTCGGCCGGCGCCGGCGAGAGCAGGGTCGCGACCACGGTCGCGAACGCGAGCAGAGCGGCCATGACGGCGACGCGCATGCGGCGGGTCGGCTGCCGACCGGACGCGGCCAAGAAAACCGGCGTACGGTACGAATCGGGCATGCTGAGGTGTGGCGGGGTGGCGAACGTCACGGGGGACCTGACACTCGGGAGACGTGGACGCGCAGGAGCGACCGCGGCGGCGTGCAGGAGGTGATGACGTAGGGCACGAAAACCGGGGCGCGAGACCTGCGATCGGCAACGAAGAAGGACGCCGACTCCCGGATGGTCGGCCGCGCCTGCGCTACGTTCACCTCACGTGCGCGGAGCGCCGTGCACCCGTAACCGGGGAACTTTCCGCCCGGAACCGCCCACCGGCAAAGGCGTCACCGTGGAGCTGCTGATCGTCCTGGGCATCGTGGTCGTGCTCGCCGTCGTCGTGATCGGCATGTACAACAAGCTCGTCCGCGCGCGGGTGCGCGTGGACGAGGCGTGGGCGCAGATCGACACGCAACTGCAGCGCCGGCACGACCTGATCCCGAACCTGGTCGAGACCGTCAAGGGCTACGCCGCCCACGAGCGCGAGACCTTCGAGGAGGTCACCAACGCGCGGGCCCAGGCCATGCAGATCTCGCAGCCCGGCGAACTGGCCAACGCCGAGAACCAGCTCAGCCAGGCGCTGGGTCGGCTGCTCGCCATCAGCGAGAACTACCCGCAGCTACAGGCGGACGCGAACTTCCGCCAGTTGCAGGAGGAACTCGCACACACGGAGAACCTCGTCGCCGGCTCCCGCGGCCACTACAACGCGTCGGTCCGCGCCTACGACGAGACCCGCCAGGTGTTCCCGACCTCGATCATCGCGGGCATGTTCAACTTCGAGGACCGCGAGTACTTCGAGATCGAGACGGTCGAGGTCCGCCAGGTGCCTGACGTCTCGTTCGAGTAACCGTGAGCAGCGGCACCGCCCAACCCGCCGTCTACGACGAACTGCAGCGCGCCAACCGGCGTGCCACGCGGGTGCTGCTCGGGGCCAGCGTGTTCCTGGCCGCGGTGATGGTCTGGATCATCGCGGGCTGGTTCCTGCGCGAAGCCGCGCTCGACCCGATGGTGGCCCTGCCCATCACCGGCCTCGGCACCGCGGTCGGGCTCGGGGGCACCTACCTCGCCTACCGCGGCGGCCCATCGCTGGCGTTGCGGGCCGCCAAGGCGCGCCCCGCTCCCCGTGAGGCCTATCCGCAACTGCACAACGTGTTCGACGAGGTCTGCGTCTCGGCCGGGATCTCGGGCACCAAACCGAAGCTCTACGTCGTCGACGACCCGGCCCCGAACGCGTTCGCGACCGGTCTCAAGCTCGAGGACAGCCACGTCGCGGTCACCACGGGACTGGTCGAGCAACTGCCGCGCTACGAGTTGCGTGCCGTCCTCGCCCACGAGGTGGCACACATCCTCAACGACGACATCAAGGCGGTCACCGTGGCGGTCGCGACCGCCGGCCTCGTGGCGCTGCTCGCCGACGTGTTGGTGCGCTCGATGTGGTTCGGTGGCGGCGGCCGCAGCCGCAGCAGCCGCAACGACGGTGCCGGCGCCGCCCAGGTGATCTTCCTCGTGCTCGGCCTGTTGGCCGTCGTGCTCGCGCCGCTGGCGGCCCAGATGATCCGGTTCGCGGTGTCCCGGCAGCGCGAGTACCTCGCCGACGCGACGGCCGCCGACCTGCTCCGCGACCCACAGTCGATGGTGAACGCGCTGCGCCGCCTCGAGGCCGACAAGACCGAGATCACGAAGTTCGAGGTCGCGACCGCCCACCTGTGGTTCGAGGAGCCCAACGAGACCAAGGGCAAGGACCGCGCGGCGAAGATGGCCCGGCGGTTCGCGACCCACCCGACGATCAACGACCGCATCGAACGGCTCGCTCGGCTCAACGCGGGCACGGTGCGACTCGACGCGCCCCTGCCGCCGCCATCGCGTGGCCGCGACCCGCACCTGCCGCCGCGCGACCAGCAGCAGCGGCCCGGCCAGACCGGCCTGGGGCTGCCCGGCCTGGGGCTGCCGGGGATGCCGCCGGGACCGAACCCCCCGCCCCCGCCGCCCCCGCGCTGACGCGCCGTCGAGGACCGTCGCAGACGTCCGTCGGGGGCCCGGGCCCGCGTCCGGCATGGGGTGCGCTCGTTGGGCCCCAGGGCCCTCGTCGCCGAGGACGGCCGCTGGCACGGTGGGAGGGCACCGCGGGGTGGAGGCGGTGACGATCCCGAGGAAGACCCGTGAACCGTGCCCCGATCCGCGCCCGGCGCTCCGGCGGCGAGCAGCCGGTCCGGCGTGCCGGCGAACAGGGGGCCAGCACGCCGGAGTACGTCGGCGTCCTGATCCTCGTCGCCGCGCTGATCGCCGCTCTGTGGGCGGTCCCGCTGGCACCGCTCGTGGGCGACTGGGCCCGCTACGCCGCTTGTTCACTCTTCGGCGGCGAGTGCGAACGGCCGCTCACGACGGCGGATGGCGCGATCCCCGGACCCACCCCGGTGTCCATGGTGTGCCTCGAGGGCAGCGAGCGCGAACGGCTCGGTGGCGACGTGACCTTGTTCTCCGCCAAGGTCAGTGGGGACCTCGCCTACCAGGTCGACCGCACCTCGGATGGGCATCACGACGTCACCCTGGAACTGTCGGGCGGCCTGGCCGCCGAGTTGGTCACGGGTGGCAAGATCTCGGCGGACGGGCTTGGCGCGAAGCAGGGGCGGCAGGGTGCGCTGGAACTGGGGGCCAATGCCAGCGTGGCGCCGGTCTTCCGCTTCTCGTCCCAGGCGGCGGCGGTCGCCTTCACCGAGCAGGCCCGCGAACTGGTGACCGGCCCGGTCGACGACCTCGTCGACTGGCGCACGCTGATCCCGGTCTACGGGCCCGGACGGATCCCGGTGAACCAGTACCGCCGTGTGCGCGACTTCCAGGCGCCCCCGCCGGCGCGGCTTCGGGTGGAGGGCTCGGTGGAGGTCATCGGCAGCGGCGACATCTACGGGGGGTCGGCGGGCGCCTCCGGGGTGCTCTCGGCCGGTCAGACACTGGGTGCGGACATCGACCTCGAGACCGGCGCCCACACCTACTACGTCGCGCTCGACTCCGCCCTCGCCGTCGAGCTCGGGCTCGGCGCGCGGATGGTGCCCGCCCATGGCGGGGTCGGCGTGTCCGGGGAGGTCGGCACCGAGGTGACCGTGGCCTACACGGTCGACGGCGACGGCACCCCCACGACGCTTGCCTTCGGCGTGGCGGCCGACGTGCACGGGGGGATCGAAGCCGGGCTCGACGGCCTGATGTTCGACGGCAGCCCCTTCGGGACGGTGCAACCCGACCTGAAACAGGCCGTCGCCGCGCTGTCCATCGACGCCCGCGAGGAGTTCTCCGGCTCCGTGTCGGCCACGGCGACCATCGACCTGACCGACCCCGCCGCCCAGGAGCTCGGGCGCGACCTCGTCCTCGCCCTGGGCAGCCGGGATCGGGACGGATTGACCGAGGTCGGCGGGGACCTGCTGCGCTACCTGGGCGAGGACGCCCGGCTCGAGGCCCAGTTCCACCATGGATCGCGGTCGCAGTTCGACATCGAGGCCAAGGGCGGCCAGGGGCTCGCATTCGGGTTCGGTCTCGGCCACGAAGCGTCCGCGATGCAGCTCGGCGGCGCGTGGGTCCGCCCCCCGGGAGGCGGGTTCCAGCGTGGCTATTGTTCGTGAGGGCCGTCGTGCCCCGCCACGGCGGCGTCGACCGTGAGGGAGCCATGAGAGTCGACCGTGAGGGAGCCGTGAGAGTCGACCGTGAGGGAGCCGTGAGAGTCGACCGTGAGGGAGCCGTGAGAGTCGACCGTGAGGGAGCCGTGAGAGTCGCCGCCGCGATCGCTGCGATGGCCCTGCTCGTCGTCGCCTGCAACGCCGGGGAGCCGGCGGCGCCACCTGCCGCGGTGCCCGACGGTTGGGTGGAGCACGACTTCGGTGACGGCGCGATCGCCGTGCCGGCCGAGTGGGAGGCGCTCGATCCGATCCAGGACGACGTGCTCATGCTCCGCGAGCCGGATCCGGACCACGGACCGCCGTTCGTCGCCCGGATCGGGCTGACCGGCCGCGACCCGGTTCCCGTCGAGAATCTGCTCGGGCTGGTCTCGGCGCAACTGTTCTCGCAGTTCCCCGATGTCGAACCGCAGGGCGACGCGACGGTCGAGTTGCACGGTGCCGAGGAAGCCATGCATCGGACCTTCCGCTACACGAGCCTGGTCGAGGGCGAGGAGATGCTGCTCGAGGAGCGGTTCGTGGTGGCCTGGTACGGCGAGGACGGCCAGGCCCAGTTGCGGATCGGCGGGCCTGCCGAACGGTTCGCCGCCGAGCAGGAACTGATCGACCGCATCGTCGAGTCGTTGCGCTTTCAGGAAGGCTGACCCATGGGCAGGAGCAGCGCCGCAGCCGTCGGGCTGGCGTTCCTGGTGACCTGGGTGGTGGCGACGCTGCTGACCGTCGCCTGGGTCGCCATCGGCACCGGCTGGGGTGACGAGTCCGGCCTTCTCGCCGGCAAGGCCGTGGTCGCCGCGTTGGCAGGACTGGTCGGTGCCTTCGCCGGTGGACGGCTCGCCCGGCGGCGCCTGGCCGGCCCGCGGGCCTGGCTCGCGGCCGGTGCGGGTGCCGGTGTCTACCTGCTCCTCGAGGCATTCGCGGGGGTGGTGGCCGGAAGCTTCCTGATGGCCGCTGCCGTCCTCGTGGCCGGTGGCGCGGGCACCGCGGTCGGTGCCCTGCTCGGCAGCCGCCGGGCCCCGGCCGAGCCCGCGACGTACGCCCCTGGGCGCTGAGCGTGGCGGGATTGCCCGACGGGGTGCAACGGCTCGACGAGGGCGGCTACCGCGTGGCCCAGCGCCCCGCCTGGCGCTGGGTGTCGCGCATCTTCGCGGTGCTGCTCGGCGTGATGGGTCTCGCCGCCGCCGGCCTGGGCATCCTGCTGCTGGTGCTGGACGTTGCGGCCTGGCCGGCGTTGCTGGCCGGCGTGGTCATGCTGGCGGCCATCCCGATGTTTCTGCGCACCGGCCGTGAACAACAGGCCGAGCACTGGATCGTCGATGCCGCCGGCCTGCACGTGCGCGGCGGCGTGGTCGCATCACGCAGCGTGCCGTGGGAGCACATCGCGGCGCTGGAACTGCACGACCGTCGTGCCCGGCTGGGGGCCGACAGCGGCTACATGCGCCTGGTGACGATCACCGCGATGGACGGCCGCGGCAACCGGCTGCTGCAACTTCCGGACGAGAACTCGCCGGGCCGGATACTCGCCGTCTTCGACGCCGCGCGTGGCGACCGGCTGGTCCCGCCCCACGTCCGTTTCGTGGTTCGCGCCTGATCGCGGGCGCGCTCAGCGGCCGAGTCGCAACGCCGCGAGGGACCGCGAGAGGCCCGCGAAGCTGCGCGGGTCCCAGCCGGTCAGTTCTGCCCAGCGGTCGAGCCGGTAGGCGACGGTGTTCGCGTGCAGGTCCAGGTCCCGGCCGGCCTGGCTGACGCTGAACCCGGCCTGGGCGAAGGCGCGGACGGCCTCGGCGAGGTGCGGGTGTCGGTCTGCCGCCGTGGCGCCGTCGGCAAGCAGCGGTCGCAGCCGCTCGCCGGCTCCGGCCAGCGTGGCCCACAACCAGGCGTCCTCGAACGTCGCGGTGGCGCCGTCGTCGGTGACGGCCAGCGACAGTTCGGCGTCGGTCAGCGAGGCACGCGCCCCGCGCAGGCCGGTGCGCGGGGAACCGACCGCCAACGCGGCGTCCGGAAAGACCGCCCGCGCGGCAGCGACGACGTCGGCGGCCCCGGTGGACTGCGACACGCACACGATCTGCGCGCCGCGGGCCACGGCCGCGTGACGGCCCGGCAGGCCATCGACCGCGTGCTGCAGTTCCACGGCGTCGAGGTCGTCGCCCCCGACACGGAGCACGCTGACCAGGAACGGCCCGACCGGGTCGAAACCCAGCGATCCGGCCAGTCGCGGCACCTCCTCGCCGTCGAGGTCACCGCCGACGAGCAGTTCGACGAACCGCTGCCGCGCTCCGACGGCGCGCGCCTCGAGCGAGCGGACCGTCGACGCGTGCGCGTCGGCGAGGACGTCGGTGACCTCGTGGACCCACTGCCAGACCAGCGTCGCGGCGGTCAGCAGTTGCGTCGCCGTCTGCGGCTCGTCGGCCGGGACGGCGTCGACCAGGGCCAGCCACAGCTCGCGATAGCCGACGTGGTAGGCCTGGATCACGGCATCGACCGGCATGCCCTGCAGCGCCCGCCGGGTGCCGAGTTCGCTGCGGACCTGCAGTTCGTCGCTGCGGGGCGGGCGGCGCTCGGCCAGGCCGGTCAGCGTGGCCTCGACATTGCGGAACACCGAGCGGTGCAGGTCCTGGCGTGGCACCAACCCGTTGCGGTAGGCCTCGATCTCGACCAGGACGGCGTCGGTGATCCGACCGGTCAACTCGTCGAGCCGGGCGTCGACGGCGGCGGCGAGGTCCGCGATGGCCTCCCAGCCGTCCGGCGCGTCGCGCGACCGTGGGGTGCGCGGCGCGGGCTCGCGCAGGTCGACCGGCAGCAGCTGATCCATGTTGGTCCTTCGTTCCCGCTTCGTGGATTGCACGAGGCGACCGCCCTACCGATCGGTGATCCTACGAGGCGCGTCGTTGGCGCGTCCAGACCCACCGCGGGCCCTGCCGTCGACTAGCGTTGACACCCGTTCGACCGGCGGGTACCAATCCGCTCCGGGAGAATTCGTGGGAACCACGAAGCGATGGTGGGCGGGTCCGGGAACCGCGTCGTCATCGCACGCGTGGCGGGAGCGTGGGAGCGCACGTGCTGACGTTGCAGAACCTCGAGGTCGTCTACGAGGACGTGATCCTCGTGCTCAAGGGAGTCAGCCTCGAGGTCCCCGAGGGGTCCATCGTGGCGCTCCTCGGAGCCAACGGGGCCGGCAAGACCACCGTGCTGCGAGCCATCACCGGCCTGCTCGACGTGCACCGGGGCGAGGTGACCAAGGGCTCGATCACCTTCCAGGGTCAGCCGATCCACCAACTCGACGCCACCGCCACCGTCGCGCTCGGCATCGGTCAGGTCATGGAGGGCCGGCGCGCGTTCGCGGAGTTCACCGTCGAGGAGAACCTGCGCATCGGGGCGCACACGGCCGACCGTGGGTCCATCAGCGGCAACCTCGACCGCGTCTTCACGCTGTTCCCGCCCCTGGCCGCGCGACGCAAGCAGATGGCCGGCTACCTGTCGGGCGGCGAGCAGCAGATGCTGGTCATCGGGCGGGCGTTGATGGCCTCGCCCAAGATGCTGTTGCTCGACGAGCCCTCACTCGGTCTCGCGCCGCTGATCGTGCAGCAGATCCGTGACCTGATCGTCGACATCAACCAGCAGGGCACCTCGGTGCTGCTGGTCGAGCAGAACGCCAACATGGCGCTGTCGATCGCCCAGCACGGCTACGTGATGGAGACCGGCAAGGTCGTGATGGACAAGCCGGCCGCGGTACTGCGCGAGGACGAGGACGTGCGCGAGTTCTACCTCGGCCGTCACGGCGAGGACGCCGGGTCGTTCCGCGACGTCAAGCACTACAAGCGCCGCAAGCGGTGGTTGTCATGACGGGCGAGGCGATGTGGTCGCTGGTGTTCCCCCCTGGCCCAGGGGGGAACGGGGCCG